>DRJZ01000143.1 GCA_011052015.1 Acidiferrobacteraceae bacterium
CCACGGCGTGTTTACGCGCGTCGGTCAACACAGTTTCCAGGCCGCCTCTATTCATGGTTGTGGGATCCATGGCTGGCGGGCGATTCGTTTTGGGTAGCCGGTGTTTGAACACGGGTAGCGGGTTTTTGATTACGGTTTGTGGACGTGTTCTCGCCCGGCGATAAGGACACACCCGGCAACATAGCCGTGTTTTGCCCAGCACTGCTCTTTACATCCACGGCGTCCCGCTTTAGAGGAAGACTCTCAACAACACCCTTGCGATCAATAAGCACTCGATTTACCTCGACCGCCTTTAGCTTTGCATCGGTATGTTCGAGTACTTGGCCTATTTCGTAACTCTTTACCCCCTTGCCAGCCACTTCGATGATGGCGCGGCCATGCCCGCTATTTCCTTCCGCAGCTACCACACCCAGTAATTTCAGATTTAAACGGGTCTCGGGCGCCTTCACCTTGGACTGGCTTGCAAGGGCATCGGCCTGACCAAACAAATGGGCCGAGACAATATCCGACACGCGATATTGGATGGCTGATTTCCGGGGGTCACGAACTTGGGGGATGACTTGCGGCACACCTCGAGCCAGCAGACCCCCCACGCGCTTGACGCTATCGACAACAACACCGGCCAGGATCGCAACGGCAACGGCAGTAATCGCCCAGAAGGTGGTGTTTTTGTGTGTCCAAGCGCTATTAATCATCTCAATCTGGAACCAGGCGATAAGTGGCGTCCCGAGCCCATCTCATCGTCTATTAAAGTGTACTAAACTTGCCAGGAACGAATGGGTTTACATGCACCGCACACCCTGGCCACCTAAGCTGCGTGCACCGGCACAACGGATACAGGATAGGGTGCCGGGGAAGATATTGCAAGTGTTTCAAGTAGTTATAGCGTATTTAGAGAACCAACGATAAGTTTCATGGAGGCCCTCTTTGAGGCCTATCTTGGCGTGCCAACCCAACTTCCTGATTCGGCCACTGTCGAGTAACTTGCGTGGTGTGCCATCGGGCTTAGAGGGATCAAATTTAATCCGTCCCGAAAAGCCCACGACCCGGCATAGGGCTTCAGCCAGTTCTGCTATGGTCACCTCCTGGCCACTGCCCACATTGAGCAACTCCAAACTCTCCTCCTTGCCAAGGGTGAACACCACTGCCTCCGCCAAATCGTCCACGTGCAAAAATTCGCGCCGGGGGGCGCCGCTACCCCAGACGACGACTTCCCCTGCCCCCGCTATCTTGGCTTCATGCACCTTGCGCATCAGCGCAGGTATGACATGGGAGGTCTCCAGATCAAAATTATCGTGGCTACCGTAAAGGTTGGTGGGCATGAGGGTCACGAAATGGGTTCCGTGCTGGGCATTGTAGGCCTCGCACAACTTGATCCCCGCGATCTTGGCGATGGCATAGGGTTCATTGGTGGACTCCAGAGGCCCAGTGAGCAGGTGCTCCTCGCGCATGGGTTGCGGGCAGTCCCGGGGATAAATACATGAGCTGCCCAGAAAAACCAGGTGTTTAACACCCTGCCGATAGGCGGCATCGATGACATGGGTCTCAATGGCCAGGTTTTGGTAAATAAAATCGCCACGGTAATGATTGTTGGCGTGAATACCCCCAACCCGCGCCGCTGCCAGAATCACATGGTCAGGCTTTTGGTCGGCAAAAAACTGCCGCACCGCCTGCTGATTGGTGAGATCGAGTTCAGCATGGGTGCGATAGACAAGATGGGTGAATCCCTGGGTCAGCAAGGCCCGCACGATGGCCGAGCCCACTAGGCCACGATGCCCTGCTACGTAGATTTTATCGTCGCTATTCACGCAATTTAGCCCGCTTGTTGTGGCCGGGGCGGATACCCATTTCAGTTGGCTACCCCATATTGTCGTTGATCACCGCTTCCACCGCTGCGCGGGTGGCCTCAACGGTCAACGGCGCCGTGCTCTGCTTGATAGCGGTATCCGGATCCTTCAAGCCATGGCCGGTCAGCGTACACACGATCTTGGACCCTTCCGGTATCTTGCCCTCATTGATATCTGCTATTGCGCCCGCCAAAGAGGTTGCGGATGCAGGCTCACAAAACACCCCCTCTTTCTCTGCCAGCAACTTCTGCGTTACCAAGATGGCCTCATCACTACACTCATCAAACCAGCCTTGGGATGATTTTTGGGCATGCCAGGCCTTGTCCCAGGATTGTGGATGCCCGATACGAATGGCTGTGGCTACCGTATCGGGATCATCTACCGGTCCACCGCGCATAAAGGGCGCCGCTCCAGCTGCCTGATAGCCCAACATCTGGGGTAAAGAATCCACGATGCCATGTTCTTTGTATTCCGTATACCCCATCCAGTGCGCGGTAATGTTTCCAGCGTTGCCCACAGGCAAACAATGGAAGTCCGGGGCACTGCCTAACTCTTCCATAATTTCAAAAGCTGCGGTCTTTTGCCCCTGGATACGAAACGGATTAATAGAATTAACGATAGTAACCGGGGCCGTTTCTGCAACCTCTTTGACCAGGGCCATACCCACGTCAAAATTGCCCTGAATCTGCAGCACCTTGGCGCCATGCATCATCGCCTGAGCCAATTTACCCAAGGCAATTTTGCCTTCGGGTATTAATACGAAAGCAGTGATCCCGGCGCGTGCGGCATAGGCCGCAGCCGATGCCGAGGTATTCCCGGTAGAGGCGCAGATAATAGCTTCACTGCCCTCTTCAACTGCCTTGGTAACCGCTAAAGTCATGCCACGGTCTTTGAAAGACCCGGTAGGGTTGAGCCCCTCAAACTTCACATAGATATCGACCTCTTTGCCAATCAAATCTGGAATATTATTGAGCCGAATGAGCGGCGTATTGCCCTCGCCGAGACTAATGACACGGGTGTCGTCACGCACCGGAAGCCGGTCACGATAAGTCTCAATCAGTCCGGTGTAACGGGAACGAAATGGCATAAATAAATCCTCACTTAACGATTAAGATGCTCCAAACGGATTCTCTTAACTGAACCCTGAATACTTTCAAGCGATTCTATGGCGGCAATCGCCTGATTCATATTGCCTTCCACGGTACGATGGGTCAGCATGATCACCGGCACCTGCTCGCTGCCGGGGCTGGCCTTTTTTTGTATGATGGCCTCAATGCTAATGCCGTGATCCGCCAATATGCGGGTGGTGTCCGCTAACACACCGGGGCGATCCACAGCGTGCATGCGCAGATAATAGGCCGTCTCCACCTCTTCCATGGGTAAAATGGGTAGATTGGAAAGCGCATCGGCCTGAAAAGCCAAGTGCGGGACCCGATTCTCCGGGTCCACGGTCAATACCCGCACCACATCCACGATATCGGCCACCACCGCAGAGGCCGTCGCATCGGCGCCCGCCCCTGCGCCGTAATAAAGGGTGGAACCTACTGCGTCACCTTTAACCAGCACCGCATTCATCACGTCATCCACGTTGGCGATGAGGCGTCTTTCGGGAATCAGGGTGGGATGGACGCGCAGCTCAATACCCCGCTCACGCCGTTTGGCAATACCCAAGTGCTTGATCCGATAACCCAGTTCTTCTGCATAAACCACATCGTCCTGGGTGATTTGGGTTATCCCCTCCTGGTAGCACTTATCAAATTGAAGCGGAATGCCAAAGGCGATGGCGGCAAGGATGGTCAGCTTGTGGGCTGCATCCACACCTTCTACATCAAAGGCCGGGTCGGCCTCGGCATAACCCAGTTGTTGGGCCTGGGCCAGCATGGTCTCAAAGTCGGCACCCCGGTCCCGCATACCGGTCAGGATATAATTACCCGTACCATTGATGATCCCCGCCAACCATTCGATCTGGTTGCCGGAAAGACCTTCTCGCAAAGCCTTAATGATGGGGATCCCACCGGCTACCGCAGCCTCAAAGGCCACGATGACGCCCTTGTCGCTGGCCTTGGCGAATATCTCATTGCCGTGTACGGCTATCAAAGCCTTATTGGCCGTCACCACATGCTTGCCATTGTCGAGGGCACGCAACACCAGTTCTTTGGCCAGAGTGTCGCCACCAATGAGCTCAATCACAACATCAATGTCGGGGTTATCCACCACCGCATGGGGATCTTCGGTGAGATCTATATTAGAGGTATCACAAATGCGTTGGCGACCCAGGTCCCGGGCAGCCGCCTGTAAAATACGAATGTCACGCCCTGCCCGGCGCGTGATTTCATGGGCATTGCGTGACAACACATTGACAGTGCCACCCCCTACGGTGCCTAAACCCAGAATACCAAGATTGACCGGTTTCAAAATATTAGTTCCAACGCTGTTATGTCTCGTTAACCACTCATCGTCATACCGGAAACGGCGAAGCCGTTATCCGGTATCCAGTAAGCGATTGGGAAATCTGGATTCCGGGTCAAGCCCGGAATGGCGAACCCTAAAGTAAGGTTTTTTTGGGCAATCGTTTGCTTGGTCACGCCGCTAACCCATTGCCGAACTCGATTCATCATTCCTGATCATTTGCCGGATCATACGCACTGCTTGGCGGCTGCGCTGCTCATTTTCGATAAGCGCAAAACGCACAAATCCATCGCCATACTCTCCGAACCCAATACCGGGCGATACCGCGACTTTAGCCTTAGCCAAAAGCCTTTTAGAAAATTCCAGAGAACCCATGCTTGTGTATATCTCGGGTATCTGTGCCCAAACAAACATGGTGGCCTTGGGTTTGTCCACCGGCCAACCTGCGGCTTCAAGTCCCTCACAAAGTACATCCCGTCTGTGTTGGTAGATACGGCGGGTCTCTTCTACGCACTCTTGAGGCCCTTCCAGGGCCACGATAGACGCAATTTGGATGGGCGTAAACATACCGTAATCCAGGTAGGACTTCATCCGCTTCAATGCTGAAATTAAAATGGAATTACCGGCCATAAAACCCACTCGCCAGCCGGGCATATTGTAGCTCTTCGACAGGCTGTAGGACTCAATGGCAATATCCTTGGCCCCAGGCACCTGCAAGATTGATGGCGCCACATAACCATCGTAAACGATGTCGGCATAGGCCAGATCATGCACAACCCAGATCTTGTTTTCCTTGGCAATCTCCACCACACGCGCTAGAAAATCGAGGTCCACACACTGGGTAGTGGGATTGCTGGGAAAATTGATCACCAACATCTTCGGCACCGGCCAAGAGTGTTTAATGGCCTCTTCGAGTGCCTGAAAGAAGTCACCCCCCGGGACTAATGGGACATGGCGGATATCGGCACCGGCAATGATGAAACCGTAGGGATGTATGGGATAGGCGGGATTAGGCACCAGCACCGCGTCACCTGGGCCCACCGTGGCCATGGCGAGATGGGCCAGGCCTTCCTTGGAACCAATGGTGACAATGACCTCTTCGTCCATGTCAAGATCCACATCAAAACGGGTCTTATACCAATTACACAGGGCGCGGCGCAGGCGCGGAATACCCCGTGACATGGAGTAGCGATGGGTATCGCGGCGCTGGGCCGCCTCACAGAGCTTTTCAATGACATGGTCCGGGGGGGGTAAATCCGGGTTGCCCATACCGAAGTCAATAATATCCTCACCACGATGTCTGGCCTGCGCCTTTAGATCATTAACTATGTTAAAGACATAGGGCGGCAAGCGCTTGATGCGCGGAAACTGGTCCATAATGATAATGCCAAACTGGTGTGCTCAGACGCCGGTGATCGGGGTTCTGCGGCCAGAAAGCGGCCAAAACTATAATAAGTCCTACAGCCTCGAACCATACTTATGGAACCCTTTGCTGTCAATTACATGAGCCGTTGTAGGGCAGTTTGTGATTATGCGATAGACTGTACCTCTTTCGGATGGACAGCCTGAGCGCTATGAAAATCAACTTGGAAACAGGTCGCGGCAATCGCATCCGCCGTTACGCACCGGGACAGATCACCATCAATGACCAAGTGGTCACCCGCAGCACCGTGGTGCTGACCGACCGAACCTATACTGATTGGCCCCCTGCCTCTATGGAGAACCTGGAGGCCGCGCACTTTGCAGTCATTGCAGACATGGGGCCTGAGGTCCTGCTATTGGGTACCGGGGCCACCTTGCATTTCCCCCAGCCCGTATTGACGGCCGTGTTAATGGAGCGCGGCATCGGTCTGGAAGTCATGGACACCCCAGCGGCCTGCCGAACCTTTAATATCCTGATGGAAGACGGCCGCAACGTGGCCGCTGCCCTATTCATGATTTGAGACTGCTTCTATTCCACGTTCCCACGGGGGACCGTGGGAACCAGAAACTTGAACCGCCAAGATGCCAAGAATTTTCTTTATAAAAATCACATGTTATTAGCTTGGCGACCTCGGCAACTGCTCCATGCGTTGCTCTCGACAATTGCTCCTGCATTGTTCTACCTTCGCCCGTCCATGGGCTCGTACCTCCTCCGTCCATGGAGTCGTTGGCGCCTTGGCGGTTGAGCGTATTAATCAGAGGTTCCCTAAGTCAGAAAAGGGAATCGAGAGAATATCCCTTTTTTTCCAGCAGGGCACGCAGACGCTGTAAGGCCTCCACCTGAATCTGGCGCACCCGCTCTCGAGTCACGCCCACATCCGCTCCGACCTGTTCCAGGGTGGCAACCTCGCGGCCCTTTAAACCAAAACGCCGCTCTACAACCTCGCGCTGCTTATCGGTTAGGGTAATCAACCACTCTCCAATATATTTTTGCACCTTCTCGCTCTGCAACACCTCAGCCGGATCAATGGCATTTTGATCTGGTATGGCATCTAATAACGTACGCTCCCGGTCGCTCTCCACAGGTGCATCCACCGATGCGACCCGTTCATACAAACCGAGCATCTTTTTAACATCTTCAATAGACACATCCAACTGATCGGCAATTTCTTCCGGGGTCGGCTCATGATCCAGTTTTTGGGCCAGCATCTTGGCGGCACGCTGATAAATATTAATTTCCTTTAACACGTGCACCGGCAAGCGAATGGTGCGGGTCTGATTCATGATGGCACGTTCAATCGTTTGCCTTATCCACCAAGTAGCATAGGTAGAGAATCTGAATCCGCGCTCCGGATCGAACTTCTCTACCGCCCGAATCAAACCCAGATTGCCCTCTTCGATAAGATCCAGTAGCGCCAGACCGCGGTTCATATATCGACGGGCAATCTTGACCACCAGCCGCAGATTGCTTTCGATCATGCGGGAACGTGCGGCCGCATCTCCTTTTTGTGTCTTGCGCCCAAAATAGACTTCCTCTTCCGCACTCAGTAGGGGGGAAAATCCAATTTCACGCAGATAAATTTGGGTGGCGTCGGCCTGAGAACTGCGATTGGACCGCGCAGGTCGACCCCGGCGCGACGGGGAACGGTCTCCCCTGGGGTTCTTTCTTCGATCCGCTACCCCGATGGCATCCTTAGTAGACTGAGACATGAATAAATCTGGTTTTCCTTACTTTTTCCTAGGTAAATAGCGCAGCGGATTAACTGGTTTTCCCTTGCGACGTATCTCAAAGTGAAGCTTGGTACGGTTGGTATCGGTATCGCCCATACTTGCGATCTGCTCCCCTCTGCGCACTTTCTGCCCCTGCCTGACCAGCAGTTTTTTGTTGTGGGCATAAGCACTTAGGAACAACTCATCATGTTCTATGATAATAAGCTTACCGTATCCACGAAGTCCACTCCCCAGGTAGGCAATCTTTCCATTGGCGGCGGCCCGTACGGGTTGACCGGACCGGCCCCCAATATCCACACCCTTATTTCGGCGCCGGGTTGAAAACCCCCTAATAACCTTACCTTTCGTGGGCCAGGACCACCGTATAGGCCGGGATCGGGTCGCAGAGGGTTTGGGGCGTTGTGGAAGTTTTGTCCCTGTTGGCGGTCTTACGGCCACCCTAGACCCGGATTTGGCCGACTTTCCCCACGATGTTTTGGACCGAGTCAGCCTTGATTCAGTCCCGGGCCGAAGGCGCAGTCGCTGACCCGGTTTGATAGTGTAGCTGGCCGGCAGCCCATTCCAACGCGCCAAATCATGATAATCGAGCCCAGCCTCCCAGGCGATGCTATAGAGGGTATCACCAGCGTTGACAACCCTGTAGGTACCGGGTCGCTGTGACGTGGTGTTACGTTCACTGACCGGTGCATAGGGGGCACTGCTACAGGCGCTTAGTAACAATAGGACCGTCAGCCCGAGGGCGCCTATCTTGACTATTGAGATGCCCAGGGAGCCTCCCGCAATACAACGTAGGCCAATATGGCCAGAGCCACCACTGTCCAGCCTATTTTATCCAACTTGGTCTCCAACACATCGGCAAAACGTGGACCGCCCCAATACAATATACCGGCGACAAGAAAAAATCGGGCGCCGCGACCAATGCTAGAGGCGATTATAAACGGTAATAGCGCCATGCCAGTCACCCCCGCAGAGATTGTAAACACCTTATAAGGGATGGGGGTGAATCCAGCGATAAACACCACCCAAAACCCATAGTCGGTAAACCACTCCTGCACCCGAAGGAAACGCGCCTCGGCATGGTATATCTCAAGAATGGGCTGGGCGACTTCCGCATATAAAAATACGCCGATGTAATAACCCAGCACACCCCCGAGTACGGACATCAAAGTGGTTAGACTAGCGTACCACCATGCCCTGTCCCGATTCCTGAGCACCATAGGCGCCAACATCACGTCCGGCGGAATGGGGAAAAAAGATGATTCGGCAAAACTGAGCAGACCGAGATAACGCGGTGCGTGTTTATGTCCCGCCCATTTTATTGATCGGGTATACAACCAGGAAAATATTTTCATTATTGTTTGCCTTCTAACAAAGGGACGAAGCGAACAGCGTCCAATACTTCTTCGTTAAATTGATCCCCTTCTCGGCTAATGAGGCGAAGCTGTTGGAAGTCATCAACACCCACCGGCAACACCATCCGGCCCTTGTCCGCCAACTGTCGCAGCAATGAGTCGGGCACCTGAGTTCCCGCCGCAGTGACGATTATCCCATCGTAGGGGGCATGCTCCTGCCAACCCAAAATGCCATCTGAATGATGAAACTGGATATTGGCCAAGCCTAGTTCTCCCAAGCAGATCATTGCTCGATTGAGTAATGCGGCGATACGTTCTACTGTAAATACTTCACCGACTAAAGATGCCAACACCGCAGTTTGGTAACCCGATCCGGTGCCAATTTCAAGCACCCGCTGACAAGGTCCGGCTGCAAGCAACACTTCGGTCATTTTTGCAACGATATAGGGTTGAGAAATGGTCTGACCAAAGCCAATGGGCAGCGCAACATTCTCATAGGCTCTGGATGCCAGCGCTTCATCTAAAAATATATGCCGAGGCACACTCTCTATTACCTCCAGAACCCGTTCATTAGATATGCCTTCCCCACGCAACAGATTCACTAATCGTGTTCGGGTGCGCTGGGATGTCATACCAATACCACTGAGCCTTTCGCTCCGCCAGATCATATCTTTAGCCATCTGCTCACCTGATCGAGTGCGCTATAACGTGTGAGATCAACTTGTAGCGGCGTCACTGAAACAAATCTGTTTTTAACCGCATAAAAATCGGTTCCCGGCCCGGCGTCTTGCTCGGCGCCAGCGGGACCCACCCAAAAAACTTCTTCTCCCTGGGGATCGGTACCACGTACTGCGGGTTCGGATTTATGACGATACCCAAGGCGGGTGGCTTGATAACCGGCGAATTGGCCCATGGGCACATCGGGTACATTGATGTTCAATATAGTATCTGCAGGTAAGGGATTATTCTTTAGTCGTTTCAAAAATTTCAGCGCCACGACCGCTGCACTTTCATAGTTTTTACACTGGTTTCCTACCAAAGAGATAGCGATGGCGGGAAGACCGAGAAACCGTCCTTCCATGGCCGCAGCCACAGTACCCGAATACAACACATCATCACCGAGATTGGCGCCACCGTTGATCCCCGCCACCACCATATCCGGCTCCTCCTCAAGTAAACCGGTAATGGCCAGATGCACACAGTCCGTTGGTGTACCATCTACATAATAAAATCCATTGTCCGCCCGGCGGGCACGCAAAGGACTGCGGAGGGTTAAGGAATTGCTGGCGCCACTACGATCCCGATCGGGCGCGACGACAACGACATCGGCCTTTTTGCTAAGCTGCTCAACCAAACAAGTGATGCCCGGCGCCAGATAGCCGTCATCGTTACTGACGAGTATACGCATCGCTGATTAAGAAAAATCTGTACTTTGATCGACCGCAACCACTCCATTGCGGCAAAGAATTAGTATTATCAAGGACTTCGTGCTTTCAAAAGGACAAATAAACATCAATGTATTCAAACACTTAATACCATAATTGTGTGCTGATCATTCCCAATACATGGGACAATACCATAGTTTATGTGCTGTGCTTCGTGAGCTAGGAAAATTTTGATTAATTAAACTTGAACCGCCAAGACACCAACCTCGATATCCCCTTATGGCTCATCTATTTTTGGCGTATGAGTCCTTTTCCTTCTTGTACATACCCAACAACTTCTTATCCACTTTAATATACGGCACAATAATATCATCCCGGTCAAATTGTATCGCCAACCTGATAATAGACCTGGCTTGATGACTAAAACCGCGTTTTAACGTGGCCTTTATGGCGGTACGCGTGGAAAGGGGTAATAACGTCCACGTGGCCAATCCCACTTTTGCCACATTCAATTGCACAAATGTTTCGTTGGGTCCAAATTTTACCGCTTGCTCTATGGCCTCAAAGTACTCTTGATCGATCTCCAGTAATCTGAATTTAATCAGCGCAATACTGGCCCAGGTTTTTGGCCAGGTCGGCCGAAGCATCACATGCTTACGATAGTATTGCAGAGCCTGCCGATTATGTTTCTTCGTATTCGAGTCCCACACCGGCTTTTGCGAAGCTCTCCATGTGTGTAGATCACCTTGCGCCACCATGATGGCCGGGCGATCACCATCCAGGAAAGCAGCAATATCCAGAGCATTGCCTACAGATTTCAATTCAGATGGTCTGGGAAGTTGTCCTCGTTTCTGCCACCGTTCGATCTTTGCTGTAGCATAGTGCCCAAATATATCCGCTATGCCACGCGGCAAAATAAAAATGGATA
>DRJZ01000144.1 GCA_011052015.1 Acidiferrobacteraceae bacterium
CTGATTCAAGCGTTACTTTACCTAGAGCACATCATGCGTATGCCAAGAAAGACTCCCGACTAAGGTTCTATCAAAGTACCCACACCCTGGTCGGTAAAGATTTCCAGAAGCAGGGCGTGGGGTACGCGACCATCGACGATATGGGCGGAACGGATACCGCTGTTCACCGCATCCAAGGCACATTTTATCTTGGGCAACATACCGCCATGAATCACCCCTTTGCTGATCAAGCCATCCACTTCCTTTGCATTCAGGCCGTTGAGTAGATTCTCGTCTTTATCCAACACACCTGGGGTGTTGGTCAAGAGCACCAACTTCTCTGCCTTGAGGGTGATGGCCAGTTTACCGGCCACGCTATCGGCATTGATATTGTATCCCTGGCCATCTTCCCCCACTCCTATGGGGGCGATCACCGGAATAAAATCCCGGGAGTCCAGCACCGAGACCAACTCCGGGTCCACACTCGCGACCTCACCCACATGGCCGATATCGATAATCTCGGATTTTTTCAGGGCCGGGTCATCCTTTTTGAGGACCAGCTTGCGGGCCCGGATCATGCCGCCATCTTTGCCCGACAAACCCACGGCCTTGCCGCCGTGACTGTTAATCAGGCTGACAATCTCTTTGTTGACCAGACCGCCCAACACCATTTCCACCACATCCATGGTCTCGCGGTCCGTCACCCGCAGGCCCTCGACAAATTCAGTCTCTTTGCCGATCTTTGCCAGCAGATCACTGATCTGAGGACCGCCACCATGAACAATCACCGGATTCATGCCCACCAACTTCATGAGCACCACGTCACGGGCAAAGCCATTCTTGAGGGTGTCATCCACCATGGCATTGCCACCATATTTGATGACCACGGTCTTACCGTGAAAGCGTTGGATATAGGGCAGGGCCTCGGCCAGGACCTGGGCCCGATCCGCAGCGGATAATGTACTGTCATTCATGTCCATGATTGATCCCGATTCATTGGGTTCAAGGTACCCCATTCACCGGGTGTTGTCATCTGATCGGACGTGTTTGTGCGAATGAATTCGCACCTACATTATTTTGTAGGGCCGAATTTATTCGGCCAACTTTATCCGACAAATTTGCTCCAAATAATGAGTATTAGATATTTTATAGAGCGCCCAGACCTGACGCCGAGTCCTGAAATTATATAAGATGCACGAATGAACGATAACGAGTTCGGCCAGCAACACATCTGGCACCCCTATAGCGCCATGCATTCAGACCTGCCTACGTATCGGGTAGTGTCCGCCCACGGGGTGCGTCTCAAATTATCAGATGGACGGCAACTCATCGACGGCATGGCCTCCTGGTGGTGCATGATTCACGGCTATAACCACCCCGGGATGAATACCGCCCTGGAGGAACAACTCCATAAAATGGCCCATGTCATGTTTGGTGGGCTAACCCATGAACCTGCTGTGACCCTGGCCAGACAACTGGTGGATGTCACTCCCCCACCTCTGCAAACCGTATTCTTTTCTGACTCCGGTTCGGTGGCGGTGGAAGTGGCCCTAAAGATGGCGATCCAATACTGGCAGGCCAAGGGGCAACCGCAACGCCAGCGCTTTATTGCCTTAGGTTCAGGCTACCACGGTGACACCCTTGGCGCCATGTCGGTCTGTGATCCGGTCACCGGCATGCATAGTCTGTTTAAAGGCATCCTGCCGGAGCAGATCTTCGTAGACCGGCCGGCATGCCGTTTCGGCGAGCCCTGTGGTCAAGGAGATATCGCATCATTAAAAATGGCCCTTGAGGCAGACGGCCACCAGGTCGCCGCGGTTATTCTGGAGCCCATTGTGCAAGGCGCCGGGGGGATGTGGTTTTATGCAGCCGAGTATCTGAAAAAGGCTCGCGAGCTCTGTGACCATTACGGTGTGCTGTTAATCGCTGACGAGATCGCCACCGGATTTGGCCGCAGCGGGAAGCTGTTTGCCTGTGAACATGCCGGTATTGCCCCGGATATCCTCTGCCTGGGTAAGGCCCTCACCGGCGGCTATCTCACCCTGGCGGCGACCCTCACCACCGAAGAGGTCGCCGTCACTATTGATCGAGGCAATCCCGGGGTATTCATGCACGGCCCCACCTTCATGGCCAACCCTCTAGCCTGTACCGCGGCCATCACCAGCATACGTTTGTTACTCGACTCCGATTGGCAGGGCAACATCAGTCGGATTGAGGCGGGGCTTAAAACGGGGCTTGAACCTTGCAATGATCTTGAGCATGTCAACGAGGTCCGGATACTCGGGGCGATGGGTGTAGTGGAAATGAAACAAGTCGTAGACATGAAAACCATCACCCAGGCCTTTGTAGAAGCCGGTGTCTGGGTGCGCCCCTTTGGCAAGCTCGTCTACCTGATGCCGCCATATATTATCAGTGATGAGGATTTAGATACCCTCACTAATGCGGTGGTTAGAGTTGTGTGTGATCAATAGATGCAGAATAAGATCCCTCGGCTCATGCCTCGGGATGACAGATGACTGCTCAGATTGATAGGTGACTGCTCGGGATGACAAACCGTGTTACTCCGTACTATGGACAACACCCTGTCATTCCGAACCACAGGTGAGGAATCTCAACCTTGTTGGTTGGTGCGATATTTCTGTGTTACAGGATCCCACAGGGGCTGGAGAACAAGTGGCCGTGAATTGATGGCACAAAAAAGGGCCGCAGTTGCGGCCCTTGCTGTAAAGCTTGTTGCTTAGGAGAGACCAACGCTGATCTTCTTCGGCTTGACCTCTTCCGCCTTGGGCAAAGTCAACTCAAGCGTACCGTCAACATATTTTGCTGTCACCTTGGACTCATCCACCTGACTCCCCAGGCGCATGCTGCGCACGTATCTACCAAAGTGACGTTCCTGGCGAATGATGCGGTCACCTTTTTTCTCCTCTGTCTCACCCTTGGTTTGCGCATTGATGGTGAGCAGGTTTTCCTGAATGGTAATATCGATGTCTTCCTTGCGTACCCCAGGCAAGTCAGCCTTGACCACATATTCGTTGTCATTCTCAACAACGTCCACGGACGGCGCCAAACCCTTGCCGCTTTCAGCGCTAAATGCACTAGTGGGCCTCAAAAAACCCTCAAATACATTATCGAAATCATCATTAAATAATCCCCAACCGACAGTGCGGTGCGGGACACGGGTTAGATTGTTCATACACACCTCCTTCAATTATCCGGTCTATTCCACAATTCTACAGAGGCATTTTGATCACCGCATCGACCGGCATCAGGAATACGCGTGATCTCACACACCTCCACCTGGTTAATTTTATGGGGACAGACTGGACCGATTTCAAGACCTCAGGCCGGAAAGAAAAAAGCACCTTTGCGGCGAAGAAATCATAGAGACTCAAATCAGCGAGTTATAAAATATACCGGGCCAGGTCTTCGTCCTCGACCAGTTCGGCCAAGTGCTCGTCCACGTAGTTGGCGTCTACCCGCACCGTCTCGCCGCTCTTGTCCGAAGCCTCGTAGGATACGGTTTCGAGGAGCCGCTCCATGACCGTGTGCAAGCGCCGCGCACCGATATTCTCGGTTTGTTCATTGACCTGCCAGGACACCTCGGCAATACGTTTGACGCCATCTTCACTATAATGCAGATCCACACCTTCGGTGGCCATGAGGGCCATGTACTGTTCAGTGAGAGAGGCGTCCGGTTCGGTCAAAATACTTACAAAGTCACCCACACTGAGGGCCTTCAACTCCACGCGTATGGGCAAGCGTCCCTGTAACTCTGGAATAAGATCCGATGGCTTATTTAGATGAAATGCACCTGAGGCTATGAACAAGACATGATCGGTCTTAATCATGCCGTACTTGGTAGATACGGTGCAACCTTCAACCAGGGGCAATAAATCACGCTGGACACCCTCGCGAGACACGTCTGCGCCATGGGCCTCTGACCGGCCCACGATCTTGTCGATCTCGTCGAGAAACACAATCCCATTCTGTTCGACCCGCTCAACACTACGTAACTTGATATCTTCCTCATTGACAAGCTTAGAGGCCTCTTCTTCGGTCAACGCCTTAAGGGCGTCCTTAATGCGCATCTTACGGGTCTTGGATTTCCGCGGCCCCATATTTTGAAACATGTTCTGCATTTGGCCGGTAATCTCTTCCATGCCCGGGGGGCCAAAGATCTCCACACCCATATTGGCGATGGTCATTTCCACTTCGATCTCTTGATCGTCCAGGTCACCCTCACGTAACTTTTTGCGAAAACGCTGGCGGGCGGCACCCCCCTCATCCGTGGTGGTGGTGTCATCCTCTACTGCAAACCCAATTTCACGGGCTGGAGGTAACAGAATATCTAAAATACGTTCTTCGGCGGCATCCTCGGCCCGGGGCCCTACCTTGGCAACTTCTTCTTCGCGGGTCATCTTAAACGAACGGTCCATCAGATCCCGAATAATGGAATCCACCTCACGGCCCACATAACCTACCTCAGTAAATTTAGTCGCCTCGACCTTAATGAACGGTGCATTGGCCAGGCGCGCTAAACGTCGCGCAATCTCAGTCTTACCCACACCGGTAGGACCGATCATTAAAATATTTTTGGGGGTAATCTCGTTGCGAAGCTCATCGCCCTCAACCTGCATGCGGCGCCAACGGTTTCGCAGGGCAATGGCGACGGCGCGTTTGGCCGCAGACTGCCCAATAATGTGCTTATCGAGTTCTTGAACGATCTCACGGGGTGTCATTTGTGACATATGATTAACCTTACCACTCGAGCAACTCGGTGGTGATATGTTGATTAGTATAGATACAAATATCCGCTGCGATGGCCAATGCCTTTTCCACAACCTCACTGGCGTCCATTGAAGTGTTGTCCATCAAGGCACGAGCGGCGGCCTGGGCATAGGGCCCACCCGAGCCAATGGCGATCATGCCTTGCTCCGGTTCGATGACATCACCATTGCCGGAGATAATCAGCGACGCAGTCTTGTCTGCTACTGCAAGTAAGGCCTCTAGCCGCCGCAACATACGATCGGTACGCCAGTCCTTTGCCAACTCGACTGCTGCCCGGGTCAGCTGGCCCTGGTGTTTTTCTAACTTGGCCTCGAAGCGCTCAAACAAGGTAAAGGCGTCGGCGGTGCCACCAGCAAATCCGGCAATAACCTGATCCTTATACAGGCGGCGCACCTTGCGTGCATTACCCTTCATGATAGTGTCGCCAAAAGACACCTGGCCATCACCGCCGATGACAACCTGGTTGTCCCTGCGCACAGAAATAATTGTCGTACCGTGAAAATCCATTAACGATCCCCGCTCAAGGGTGTGAGTTTAGAATATTATAGTCAGACGAAGAAACACTAGGCCAGCTAAGACGGCCTACTTGACCACCCGAAGATGAGGTGGGCAGACCTTGGAATCGGGGGGCTCATCCGGGGCCGAACCCTCTTCAGCAAAGGCGATGCCTTCACCGTTTTCCCGTGCGAATATCGCAACGACCGCCTCCACCGGAATCTCCACCGCAAAATCCTGTCCTCCAAAGCGACTGAAAAACATCAACCACTCATTGCCCATTTGCAAGTCGCGTACCGCCTGCTCGGATATATTCAGAGTCAACCGGTCGTCCTGCGTGTAAGCTTCGGGGACAAGGGTGCCCTCACACTGCATATCAACGATGAGATGGGGGGTGAGATTATTGTCCAGGGCCCAATCGCGAACCGCGCGAATCAGGTATGGCTTGGTAGATACCATAACGGTGACGTAACGGTGATGGTTGCCTCGTAGCGAATACCTACACTCATTAGGCACGCATCTCCTGCTCGATTTCGCTTAGGCTTTCGGTGAAAGACTTGCGCTGAAAAAGCCTATCAGCATAGTCCGTGAGGGATTTAGCCTGGCGTGGTAATTCAATCTTGTACATGGGTAAACGCCACAGCAACGGCGCAATCACACAATCCAATAAGCTGAATTCCTGCCCCAACATATAGTTCTGCTCATCAAAGATCGGGGAAATAGAAATCAAGCCATCACGTACATACTGGCGTGCCTTATTGGCCTGACGACGTTCGCCCTCTTCAATGATGCTCAGCTGATCAAACCAATCTCGTTGCAGGCGCATCATCATTAAACGGGCCCGGGCCCGCGACACGGGATCCACTGGCATGAGTGGCGGATGGGGCAAACGTTCATCCAGATACTCATTAATGATTTTAGCGCTATACAGGGCCAAATCACGATCCAGCAAGGTCGGTGTTTCCTGATAGGGATTGAGATCGGCCAGTTCCTCGGGGTTTTCCTTGGGGTCAATAAAACACACGCGGCATTCCACATCCTTCTCGGATAACACAATGCGACAACTATGGCTGTATAGACAGCTTGTACCTGAGTACAAAGTCATGATGGGTTTTCGTGTGGCGGGGGATGCCATAGACTTCTCCAAACGTTAATCTAAAAATAGCGAACACCTGTTCGCCTCGTTTAGTCAGGGCTTACTTCTTAGCCAGATAAAACCTGACAAAAATTTCTATTCCAGTATCAATGTGGCCCAATAGACACCTTTCCAATACTCTTTCTCCAAAAAGTAGACGATCATCAATAACGAAGGCCAAAAATAACAGCACATACCAGCCAACACGCTGGCATTTTAGCCGGCTGGGTTCACCCAGGTAGATGAAGAATTTTGTCAGATCGCGCCTCTCCGCATCAAAGTCTTGCGAAGATTTAGTCGTTTTTCAGAGATTGAGTCCCGGGTTTGACTGGTTCAAAATGATTAAAAACCTTCACACCTATAAATCGTTGGTCGTGAAGCAGGCCTTTAGGACCCTTGCCACCCATACAACACATGGAGCATGGCCATATTCTCAAATGCCATATTGTTCCAACCGCTGAACGAGAAGCCTTAACTATTCGTGTCAGGAACTGTCCGTGCCAGAATTTGCGCGGAGCATTATAACAGATTTATACCAAAATCAAGGGGAGGCCTTGAAAAGGACTGAGTATGCCCCCAGCATTTTGTCAACGGGGTTGACCCCTTTGGGTTAGTATCCCCTAAAGGCACTGAAAAATCAGTGGTTTTCATAATCGAAGGAGCAAACTATGGCATTGGGTAGGAAGGCAAGATTTTTTCTGCGTACTAGTATAACGGGTGTGGTGGCCGCCGCAGTATTGATTCTGGTTCAACCCCAATTGGTGGCAAAACAACCCCCCGTGGTAGAGCTCGTCACTGCCCCGAATATCCCCATTGGGGTAAATCAAGGCCCAGTCTCCTATGCGGACGCGGTCCAGCGCGCTGCCCCTGGAGTGGTCAATATCAATACCTCCAAGACCGTGACCCTGCAAATCCACCCATTTTATAACGATCCGTTTTTCCGACAGTTCTTTGGCGATATGATTCAGAGCCCGAACCAGCCCCGTAAACGGGTAGAAAACAGCCTGGGCTCCGGGGTGGTGGTAAGCGCCAATGGCTATATTCTCACCAATCACCACGTTGTCCGCGGTGCCGACGAGATCAACGTCTTCTTCCGCGACGGCCGCAGCGCCCAGGCCAAGGTCATCGGTACCGACGAAGAGACTGACTTGGCAGTATTGAAAGTGGATCTCACGGACCTTCCCGTCATCACCCTGGCCGATTCCCAAAACACCAAGGTGGGGGATGTGGTCCTGGCCATTGGCAATCCTTTCGGCGTGGGCCAAACCGTCACTATGGGTATCGTCAGCGCCACTGGGCGCGATCAACTTGGCATCAACACCTTTGAAAACTTTATCCAGACCGATGCCGCCATCAACCCAGGTAATTCGGGTGGTGCCCTAGTAGATGCCCACGGGCGCCTGATCGGTATCAATACCGCAATCTTTTCCCGTAGCGGTGGCTCCCAAGGCATCGGTTTCGCCATCCCCACCAGCATGGCCAAAGAGGTGATGGAACAGATCATCAAGTACGGCCGACCCATTCGAGGCTGGCTGGGGTTCGAAGGCCAGCAAATAACCCCTAAGCTTGCTCGTGCCTTGGGATTGAAGACTGATCAGGATGGCGTCATCATCACCGGCGTGGTGCGCAATAGCCCCGCCCACAAGGCAGGACTCATCCCCGGCGACCTGTTGGTGGCCATCGACGGTACAACCATCAACCGCGCCCGCCAAGCCCTCATCCGGATCTCGAAACACAAACCTGGGGACAAGGTAAGCTTGAAAGTCGTCCGTAACGGTAAGACCAAGACCTTCATCGCCACCGCCATTGATCGCCCTAATGTGAGCAAACGCAGGCGATTTCGATAACGTACAGCGTAACGCTCTGGAAATAACACAAAGGCCGCAAAGGCGCGGAGACGCAAAGAAAAATAAGGGAAATTACGATCAACTGAACTTGAACCGCCAAGAATTTTCTTTATAAAAATGGCTCTTCAGGAAAATTAGTGGGTAAAATATAGCGAATTTGAAGCAATAGAGATAGTTTTCTGAAAATAGAGGGGTAGAGCATCCTGCCCCCCA
>DRJZ01000145.1 GCA_011052015.1 Acidiferrobacteraceae bacterium
AGGATGAGGGGATAATAAAATCAGTGTCTTAGCTTTGTTTACACCCCTCACCCTAGCCCTCTCCCGGAGGGAGAGGGGATTAATAGAAGTGCCCTTTTGGCCGTGGTTCCCACGGTCCCCCGTGAGAACCCATACTAATGACTCTTAGCGACCTTGAGGCGTATGGCGTAAATACCCAAGGCGATCAACTTTTGATTGTCTCGATCCAGATTATTTAAACGGTCATAAGGACCGAGCCGGACCCGATAGTAGTTGCCGCGGTTTTCGATAGAGATCTTCTCGATGCGAGAGGTCAGACCATTACGCCATAATTTATCTTTGAGTTTGCGGGCATCGGCAGAACGGGCGTAGGAGGCCGCCTGCAGGACGTAGCTGACGTCTTTACCTTCAGCATGTTGGTTAGGGGCATATTCCGACACACCATTGGGTAGTACGCTTTCAATCTCAGGCAGCACGGTATAAAAATCGAACTTGGGATGGGCCGGTTTGGGCAGTGCAGTGGGTTGCTGGGGCTTTTTTACTGTGCGGGTGTCCTTGGACGTGGCCGGTCGCGGTTCGATCAAGGATTTTAGCCCACTACCCAGATTGAGTCTCTCGCCTGTATTGAGAAAAACCAGTAGCGCTACAAACAGGCCTAGACCTAGTCCGGCGACAAACATCAACCAGGCGGGGGAGCCAACAGCGCCGGTCTTTTTAGTTTTACGGCGGGCTTGTTGTTTGTGCTTGGTGCGTTTGCGTTTTTTTTGAACCATGAGGCTACATGCTATCAGGCGCTGATACACCGATCAGGTTGAGCCCCGTTGAGATGACCTGTTTAACGGCGGCAATGAGCGCCAGTCGTGCATTGCGAGTGGCTTTGTCTTTAACGATGAACTGATGGGCGTTGTAGTAGGTGTGGAAACCGTTAGCCAGATCCCTGAGGTAATAGGCAATCTGATGGGGTTCGTGATTTCTCGCCGCCTGTTCCACCACTTCCGGGAATCGTGACAGCGCGGTGAGTAGATCCTGTTCATGGGTTTCGGTGAGGACCTTCAGGGCAGTAGTCGAGGCGTCGACCTTGGGGCCAAGTCCCTTGTCCTGCATTTGCCGATACACACTCATGATGCGGGCATGGGCGTACTGTACATAATAGACCGGGTTGTCGCTGGATTGGGATTTGGCCAGCTCCAGATCGAAGTCCATGTGTTGTTCACACTTGCGTGACACATAAAAGAATCGGGCGGCGTCGTTACCCACTTCTTTGCGCAACTCACGCAGGGTAACAAATTCACCGCTACGGGTAGACATGGGGACTTTCTCTTTGCCGCGATAGAGTACGGCGAATTGAACCAACAAGATATCAAGGGCGCCGTCGTTTTGACCCATGGCCTGTATCGCAGCCTTGACCCGGGCCACATAGCCATGGTGGTCCGCACCCCATATGTTAATGAGCTGGTCATAGCCACGTCCAAATTTTTCCAGGTGATAGGCGATATCGGAAGCAAAGTAGGTGGTGCTGCCATTGTCACGTACTACCACACGGTCTTTTTCGTCACCCAATGCAGTGGTGTTAAACCACCAGGCGCCGCCTTCTTCGTAGAGGTGGCCCTTTTTCTTGAGCAGAACGATGGCCTTATTTATCGCGCCACTTGTTATCAGCGAGCGCTCCGAAAACCAGCGATCATATTCAACGCCAAATTCCTTGAGGTCCTGGCGGATGTTCTCGAGCAGGGTGTCGGTGGCCAGATCGAAAATCATACAATAGTTGCCGTCACCTAAAAGTTGTTTGCTACGGGCAATGATTCCGTCCAGGTAGGTCTCGGGGTTGTCCGAGTTCAGGTTCGAAAATATATTTTCGACGCCATGAAACAAGCGCCCCCTTTTTTCACGATGGACCGTGGCGGCAATATCCCAGATATAGTCTCCCTGGTAGGCGTTGGCCGGATAATCAAAAGACTCACCGCACAGGTCGAGGTAGCGTAACCAGACGCTGGTGGCGATGATGTCCATTTGGCGGCCCGCATCATTCACATAGTACTCACGATCTACCTTGTAGCCCGCAGCCTTCAGCACCCGTGCCAGGGCATCACCATAGGCTGCGCCACGGCCGTGACCCACATGCAAGGGGCCGGTGGGGTTGGCTGAGACATATTCCAACAATACTTTTTTGCCTACCCCAATGTTGGTGCATCCATAGTCACTGCCAGCGCGCAAAATGGTCGCCACGGTGCCGAGATAGGCCTGGGGTGTGAGATAAAAATTGATAAAACCGGGACCGGCAATTTCGACTTTATCTATGAATTTAGAGGCAGGCAGCATATCGACGATGAGTTGAGCGATCTCGCGTGGTGGACGTTTCGCGGTCGCGGCCAACATCATGGCAATATTACAGGCAAAATCTCCATGTCCCTTTTGGCGGCTACGGTCGAGTTGGTAGGAAGGTCGTTCAGTGGCGGCGAGTTGGCCACCGTTTTCGAGTGCGCCCATGGCGCGGTCCAACAATGCGTGCAAATGGTGTTTCACTTTTGTTCTTCTCTTTAGCTTTTACTGGGAGTGGGGTGCGGGTTGGCAGGGGCGGTGATTCTACAGGGGCCGGGCGTCTGGGAGAAGGCCTTATCTTAATCAGAACATATCCATGGGATCGACATCGACTGACCAACGCACAGTGCGGCTCAAGCGCAGTTTTTCCAGTTCAGGTAGTAGTGCGCCGAGGAACTGTCGCAAGGCCGGCCGGGTAGTCGACTGCATCAGAAGTTGGGCGCGGTAACGCCCGGCCCGCCGTTCCATGGGTGATGCGACCGCCATCATCACCTGTACCGGGAGTTGGGTTTGGTCAAGAAGTTTCTTTGCGTGCTGCTGGGCGGTGTGCAGAAAGTTCAGAGGGGCATGGCTGCGAGGCGATTCGGCGCGTAGCAGCACCAAGTGGCTGTAAGGTGCTAACTCAGTTTGTTGTCGTTCGTGCAGCGCAAATCGGGCGAAGGCCGCATAGTCATGATTTTTTAGGGCCTGTAGGTAGGGATTATCGGGGTGGTGGGTCTGTATCAGTACTTGTCCGGGTTTGTCGCTCCGTCCTGCCCGTCCGGCGACTTGCATGATGCGTTGGAACAGGTATTCACCGGCACGGAAATCGAGGCCATAAAGACCCTGGTCGGCGTTGATGACCCCCACCAGGGTGACATTAGGAAAGTCGTGGCCCTTGGAGAGCATTTGGGTGCCGATCAGGATATCCGCTTCACCGTTATGGATGCGGCGTAGAATCTCCTCAAGAGTGCCTTTACCTGATGTGCTGTCGCGGTCGACCCGTAATATGCGGGCGTGGGGAAAACGCGCCACCAAAGTGTCTTCCAGCCTTTGTGTGCCCTCACCGATGGGATGGAGGTTTTCACTGGCGCAGCTTCCACAATGGCTTATCAGCGGGGTATCGCTGCCACAGTGATGGCAGCGCAGGCGCCCTCGGGCCTTGTGCAGGGTCAGTCTTGCATCACAGCGATTACAGGGGGCCAGCCAACCGCAGTCATAACACATCAGCACCGGGGCGAAGCCACGCCGGTTTAAAAATAGCAGGCTTTGTTCGCCCCGTTCGAGACAGGCAGCCAAGGCCTTTTTGAGGGGGTGGGAAATCCCTTCCTCAATGGGCAGGCCACGCAGGTCCAGTAGATGCACCTCCGGTAGCTGGGCATTACCCGCACGCTGGGGGAGTTGTAACAGTTGGAACCGTTGGCATTGACTGTTGTGCAGACTTTCCAGTGAAGGTGTGGCGGAGCCCAGCACGACAGGGATCTGTTCCCGGTGGGCGCGGACCACAGCCAGATCGCGGGCGTGGTAGCGAAACCCTTCTTGCTGTTTGAATGAGCCGTCATGTTCTTCGTCAATAATGATGACACCTGGGCGAGCCAGGGGGGTAAACACCGCTGAACGGGTTCCCAGCACCAGGGGTGCGTCACCGCTAGCGGCCATCAGCCAGGCACACAGGCGCTCCTGGTCACTGAGTCCGGAGTGTAATACCGCGATGGGTACCGCGAAGCGACGCCGGAAACGGTCCACCAGTTGTGGCGTGAGTCCAATCTCGGGGACCAGCACCAGGGCTTGTTGTCCACGTTGTAATACCTCGCCGATAATCCGTAGGTAGACCTCGGTCTTGCCGCTTCCGGTGACCCCGTGTAGTAAGAAGCACCCATATCGCCCCAATTTTTCGAGGATGGTGGTACTCGCTTGTCGCTGATGTTCGGTGGGGACCGGTGGAGTGTCCGGGATGGCGATGATTTTTTGTAAGCAGGCCTGCTCTGTTTTGGATACCCAACTTTTGCCTTCCAGGGCAGTCATGGCGCTTCGCCAACCGGAGGAAATCGCATTCAACTCGGTGACGCCCAGGCCCTTATTGGAGTGGAATAGGGCCTGCAAGATTTTTCGCTGCAAGGGCGCACGGTTCAACGCCTCGAGTTTATGTGGACCAATCTCCGGGTTGGGAGACCAGACCCAGGGCCCTGACACCCTGGCTTCAGCACCGTGACGCAAGGCTACCGGTAGGGCCGCCTGGATGACTTCTCCTAAGGGGGATTGATAATAGCCGCTGGCCCAACGCAACAGGCCCAGCATGGCGTCATCCAGGATCGGGGTAGCGTCGATGACCTCAATGATGGATTTGAGCCGTTCCGGTTCCACCGCCGTGGAATCAGATATGCCCATCACCACGCCTACAAGCTGCCGCCTGCCAAATGGCACCCGTACCCGGCAACCTGCCTCAGGCGAGTCGAGGTCGGCCGGTAGTTTATAGTCGAAATGTTGGCGCAGGGGCACCGGGACGGCGACCTGAATGATGGTGTGGGCGGATGGCATGGCCCAGCAATGTAACACAGGCCAGTAAACGGTCTGGAGTCGGGGTGCAACGTCCTATGGTCTAAGCCATTGACCCTAAACGGGTTCGAAGGTTATGCACAGAATCTGTGGATAACAATGTTGATATCCTTAGAGTTCTCTTCCCTGAATGGCCCCATTACTACAAAATTGTGAAATTGCACAATTAATACGCAAGATAATAGTCTCAATGATATCAATGAGTTGTAGGGAGGCCTGTCACCGGCCAAAGAATCCTCCCCCATTGAGATACAGTTTTAGGGGCTCTGCTTTGGATTGTGTATAAAACGCCGGGATTGGTCTGTCCTTGGTGCCGGTGGCCAGGGTTCGGTACGATGTTGGCCTGTTTAATTTCAATACCTTAAGCCCATGACCTCGACAGAACTACTGCCGTGGAACGTTTCACAACGGCCTCTGACGGTCTGATAGAATCTCCACCCATTGGTCACTACAGCCCTAACATGGCAGATGGCGTTATGTCCCTTTGGAAGAAGACTATAGCTGAGCACATTACCGAGACCATCGGTAAGCCCTTTCAATTGGAGTCCGAGCATTCTGTTGGTGGTGGCTGTATAAACTCGGCCACAGTATTAGAGGGCGGGGGTCTACGTTTCTTCGTCAAGGTCAATGATGCCAGCATGGTGGATATGTTTGCTGCGGAATCAGAAGGTCTGAATGAATTGGCGCGGACCAGGGCCCTGCGGGTGCCGGACCCGGTATGCTTTGGGGTAGATGCGGATTCGGCCTATCTGGTGATGGAACACCTTCAGCTCGGTTCCGGAGGGCGGCATACCCTGGAAAAATTGGGCCGTGGTTTGGCGGCCATACACCGTGTGACCAGCGCCCGCTTTGGCTGGTTACGCGATAACACCATCGGTAGTACGCCGCAGATCAATTCCTCAGACGAGAATTGGGTGCGGTTTTGGCAACGGCACCGGCTGGGCTTTCAGCTGGATCTCGCTGAGGGCAAGGGTGGGGGCAAGCGCCTGATAGATCGTGGTACCGAGCTCAATCAATTGTTACCCGTGTTCTTTAGCACCTATACTCCCGTGCCTTCGTTGTTACATGGTGACCTATGGTCCGGAAATTATTCCTCGGATGAAAATGATGAACCGGTGATCTTCGATCCGGCGGTCTACTATGGTGATCGTGAGACGGATATGGCTATGACCGAGTTGTTTGGCGGTTTTGGTGGCCGTTTCTTTGGCGCCTACAACGATGCCTATCCGCTGGACCCGGATTATAAGGTGCGCAAGGTGCTGTATAACCTCTATCACATCCTCAACCACTTTAATCTTTTTGGTGGTGGGTACCGCGCCCAGGCCGAGGCCATGGTGGATCGATTGTTGGCAGAGATTCGCTAAGGGGCCAAATCCGTATGATTCGTGCCTCCCTGGGTCCCGTATCTCTCGCCATCTTATTGCTGGGTTTGCCGCTGCTGGGGGTGATCATGGCAGGCAAACCTGTTGCCCCCTATCTCGAATTTCCACCTACGACGCGCTATGTCGTCCATGCTGCTTTCTCCTGGCCGGTATTTGGTGGCTTATCTCTACTGACCTTGGCAGCCGTGCTGCCGTTCGTGACAGTTCTGTGGCGCCATCGCCGCCAGACTGAAACAGTGAAAGTCCTCGTGCACAGATTTCCCTGGTGGGGCTGGTGGGGTCTGGCAGGCACCGCAGGATTTTGGTTGCTGGCGTGGACCCGCTACACCTGGTTTGCGCCTGTGCAGGCCTATACCTTCACGCCCCTGTGGTTGGGTTACATCATCGTGATTAATGCGCTGACCTGGCGGCGCACCGGTTGTTGCTTAATAATCCATAGGACGCGATTTTTATTTGCCCTGTTTGTGGCCAGCGCGGCGTTTTGGTGGTTTTTTGAGTACCTCAATCGCTTTGTGCAGAACTGGTACTATATGGGTGTAAGTGATTATTCGGCCTTCGAATATTTTTTCCACGCCACCCTCCCCTTTGCCACCGTATTGCCGGCGGTAATCAGTACCCGTGATTGGTTGGCATCCTATAACGGCCTGAGTGTTGGGCTCGATGCAGGGCTGTGTGTCAGTCTGTGTCGGCCCAAATTATGGGCTACAGCGATCTTTATTGCTGCGGTCTTTGGGCTGTTGGGCATCGGCCTGTGGCCAAACCAGCTCTACCCCCTGGTTTGGGTGGCGCCGCTATTGCTTATTGTGAGTAGTCAGGTGTTGCTCGGGCACAACACGGTATTTGGCCCTGCAGCCAAAGGGGATTGGCGCACACTATGGCTGTCTGCCCTGGCGGCTATACAGTGTGGATTTTTTTGGGAGATGTGGAACTTCTATAGCCTGGCCAAATGGGAATACTCTATTCCTTATGTGCATCGCTTTGAGATATTTGAAATGCCGATATTGGGTTACGCGGGTTATTTGCCGTTTGGTTTAGAGTGCGCCGTGGTGGGGGCCTGGATGGCCTCTCTATATGGCAATAACGTTCGACAATTTGAAGGCGGTGTTAATTCCGCCGCCACAGACCGTATTTGAGCATGCAGTAAATGGTCTGGATTCCGTCCTTCCAGGTAATTTTCTTGCCCTCGGCGTAGGTGCGTCCTATTGAAACCCACACCTCAACCCAAGCTGCTGCTACTGTAGCGGATGCGGCAGGACATCGGTTGGCCTGGGCTAGAAGTGGGTATAAAGTTAAGGAAATATACAAGCGAGGGCGACAGTATTCAGCAAGATTTGTGCTGCAATCAGGGCGAAAGAGGTGAACGGCAGTTTAATAACCGTGGGCTTTTGGGGAAAAGGCTTTTATTCTGAATTCCAGCCAGTTCAGAGAGCTTTTATCCGGCGGATTTTTGCTTGATGGGCGGGCATTCCACAGCTTCAAATGCTCAGAATTTGGCGGATCCACCCATCCTTGTCATTGATCTACGAGGAGAGTTAGAATTCCTTTCGTTACCGTCTTATTCCAGCATCAATCTGTTCTCGTTGGGTGGACCGTTCGGCATAAATAAAAACGCCTTAAATATAGCAGTGTTGTATGGAGAAACGAGGCGTTTACACTCTACAGATGAGAAATGCACTGTTAGTAGCGTGTTTATAGTGATAACACTACTTGCGGTGCATAAAATTCCTATCTTATGTTAGGTGAGGTGAGATTCCCATGAAAAGGATTTTGAAGAAATTGCTTAATTTAACTTCAACCGAAGGCGATTCAGACAGCGATGCCAGACTAGGACGTCAGCTCTACAAAGGAGTGTGGACGGATCTTTCTAAAACAGAAGGTCAAGCGAAATTATGGGTCCAAGGCACCGAGGATGAAAAACAGCTTGATGAATCAGCTAAGGACACGCTGAATAAACTACAACAGACTGTTGGGATTTCTAAAAAAGATGATGTGCTCGAAATCGGTTGTGGGGTAGGTCGTGTTGGTAGTGTTCTAGCACCGCTGTGTAATAATTGGACGGGGTGTGATGTGTCTCCAAATATGTTGCAGTATGCTGCACAACGCTTGAAAAACTATTCGAATATCAATTTTGTTGAAGTTTCAGGTTATGATTTGCAGCCGATCGAAGACAGTTCAGTAGACATGGTCTATTCTACGGTTGTGTTCATGCATTTATCGGAGTGGGATCGCTACAATTATGTCGAGGATGCGTGGCGTGTCCTGAAGGAAGGGGGGCGTTTGTACATCGATAATATTTCGCTAACCACGGATACCGGATGGGAATTCTTCCAGAGTTCGAGGGCTATTGCGCCTGCTGAGCGCCCCCCCCAGATCGGACAGACATCGACACCAGATGAATTCCGCGTTTATTTAGAGAAAGCGGGATATCAAAATATCCATGTCGAGGTGATACATGATGCGTGGGTCATAGGTTGGGCTGAGAAATCGGGATAGGGAGGCCCTCACGAACAACTGCTGAAGTTATGCGCAGGTCTTTGGTGAATATGGATTTCATTGAGGTATGGGGGGGTTATTTACCGTTTGGTTTGGAATGCGCCGTGGTGGGGGCCTGGATGGCCTCTCTATGTGGCAATAACGTTCGACAATTTGAAGGCGGTGTTAATTCCGCCGCCACAGACCGTATTTGAGTATGCAGTAAATGGCCTGGATTCCGTCCTTCCAGGTAATTTTCTTGCCCTCGGCGTAGGTGCGTCCGAAATAGGAGATACCCACTTCGTAGATGCGGATACCCGGTACACGGGCAATTTTGGCGGTGACCTCGGGTTCAAAACCAAAACGGTCCTGTTCCAGCGTCAATGACTGAATCACCTCTCGCCGGAACACCTTGTAACAGGTCTCCATATCGCTGAGATTCAAGTTGATGCACATGTTGGATAGCAAGGTAAGCAAGCGATTGCCGACGTAGTGCCAAAAATACAGCACCCGGTGGGGGCCGTGGCCCTGAAAGCGGCTACCAAAGACTGCGTCGGCCCTACCCTCTACGATGGGCGCGATCAAGGCGGCGTAGTCATTTGGGTCGTATTCCAGGTCAGCGTCCTGGATGATGACGATGTCGCCAGTGGCCGCTTCAATACCGCTGCGCAAGGCCGCGCCTTTGCCACGATTGGTGTCGTGGTGGATGAGTTTGTCTATGCGGTCCTTTAATTTGGTCTCCAGTAACGCTTTGGTGCCATCGGTGGAGGCATCGTTGATTACGATGATCTCTTTATCCTGTGGTGTCGCCAGCACAGCATCAAGTAGTGGCTCTAAGGTGTCTTGCTCGTTATAGCAGGGGATAACAATAGAAAGCTTTGGCATTTTTCTTAATGAAGGATATTGTTTCAATTAGTATTATCCCATTTATAGGGGGTGGCGGCATATGCAAAAAAAGCCAAAAGTATTGTTGGCCACAACTGCAATAGTAATCGGCTGAATGAGGTTTCAAGGTGCCATGATAGCTCCTGGGGCGTTATTATATAGACATAGAAATAGCCTATAAGGGCGAGAAGTACGCTTAGCGTTATGAAATATACATTTTTCTCTGCAATTAATTTACGATCTCGGCCAACGCCCAGATAATAAATTAGTAAAAACACACTTATACCCGGGCCGAAGGTAACTGTAGTCTTAAGGAAATGAGCAGCTATCTGTATATATCGCCCAAAATCCACCAATTTGATAACGCTAGACGTTAATGAATCATAATTAATTACGTCGTTCTCTGGTGCATAATGCAGCTTAAAATACACAACTACGACGACTATAGGCGCCAATCCAAACATAATATTTATTACTACCGCACACGCGGCCTTGATCGAACCTCTATATATCGACATGGCGAATGACGATGCAATAACGCAAGCCGCGAGTAATATTCCCTCGTTCTTAGTCCATATCGCCAAGCCCAGGCATAGGCCACATAATCGATAAAACCTTTTAGTAGTAAAAACGCCTTGCCACACCAAATATATTATAGATACCCCCGAGAGAAAATATAAACCAAGAGGAATATCAGCAACTTGTTTCGCGCTGTATTTAAGAAATATATACGTGCCAAGCAGAGTCAACCCAGCGATGTAACCTTGATTGATTCCTCTGGCCATCGAAACTGAGGAGCTCAACAGGCCCAATGTTGATAGGGCAAACATCCCACCAATCAGCATCGGTGCGCCTACAGTTTCTTCCCCCGAGAGCGACCACGATCGTACTGCTGCCAGTGGTAACATTAACGGATAGTCTATGTGCTGCATTCCCGCATCGTTTAAGAAAGTTTCCTCCCAAAGTCCGCCAAGGCGATAAATGTATCGTGCCCGCACATTCCAGATAGCCCATGCATCCCAAGACCCATGTGGCCTATGTTTTGCGTACAAAACAACACCAACAATTGCAAGTACAAGCAAAACATAAAACAAAAATACTAACAGAACAGGTTTCCCACCATTATCCTTCTTTACCGATTTTTTTTTGTAGTCTGGGTCTTGTCTGTGGACAGACACTGCAATAGCAACGACTAGAATAAAAATGGTGAATTCAAATATGAAATATGTAGCTGTGATGCCACCAGCAAATACCATCCAAATAAACAGTAGGCAAGATGTGGCCCCTATCCCTATTCCGTAACCAATACTTGCGGTGTAAATCAGCTCTGAAGGTTTTCTCGGCACGAAACCAGTCAGCAAAACAACAACAGCAGTGCCAAATAGAAGTGCTATCAGAATAGAAACGTACACCATTAAGATTTATCCTTGTACAATATTAATCCGTTACCATAATCTGTGACGATAGAATAACTTTCCGGTATGGGCGTCACATGTTTTATGTTGCTTCCACGATAATCGCCGATTAGATATCTTGGATGTCGGCCTAAATTTTTAGTAACAAAAATAGGCGCCAACACATAACTGGCTAAAAGGGGTTGTTTCAGGTCTTCGTAGTCTGATATATACCCAACCATTCTTTCGCCCACCAATATTTGTCTTAAAGCGTGTAAACGAGATTCATATCCGACGATTTTGTTTGCGCCTCCAATAATCGGTTTCCCCGCTCTGCGTATTTCTTTAATAGTGTCAACCCACAAGCCGGAAACGGCTAACACCGCCGACATGTAAATTAATATGATTGCTTTGGTTTTAAGCATTGTGCAAATAAGTCTAGTTATCTGGCATGAGATCAAAAGTATTTGCTCGCGTTGATTGGTGCTGTGCCTGTAAATTAAACCCGCTCCAGCACAACGAACTTGTGATCGTAGGGGTTATTTTCATCCTTGAGGTTTTCGATGCGCTCCACTTCGCGCCAGCGATGGTTGTTCAACGCCGGAAACCAGGCGTCACCTTTTATGTCCGTGTCTACATAGGTCAGGTAGAGGCGTCCTGTTTGAGGCAATAGCTGATCATAGAGAGACGCCCCACCAATGATCATTATTTCTTCAACCGCTCCTGCGGCCTTAAGGGCTTCGTCTACGCAATGGACGACAGTGCAGCCATCGGCCTGATAGGCTTTATTATGGCTGACAATGATGTTCATTCGCCCCGGTAGCGGCCTGGCGCCAAAGGATTCAAAGGTCTTGCGACCCATGATGATGGGTTTGCCCATGGTCTGTTGACGGAACCAACGCATGTCCGAGGGCAATTTCCAGGGCAAGCGGTTTTCGATGCCGATGACACGGTCACGGGTCATGGCTGCAATCACTGAAATAATAGGTTTTTCGGTCATTTCGAATGCCGAAGTTGCGCCCCTAAATGGCCACCGGCGCCTTGATAGCCGGGTGACACGCATAACCTATTAACTCAAAGTCCTCGAACCTGAATGCAAGAACATCCTGAATCGCACCATTTAACTCCATGGTCGGCAGCGGGTAGGGTGCGCGAGACAATAGTTCGTCGGTTTGTTCGAGATGGTTGAGGTAGAGATGGGCATCGCCCAGGGTATGCACAAAGTCTCCCGGCGTTAAATTACAGACTTGAGCCATCATCATGGTCAACAGGGCGTAGGAGGCGATGTTAAAGGGCACACCAAGGAAGATGTCCGCGCTGCGTTGATAGAGCTGACAAGACAATCGACCATTGGCGACGTAAAACTGAAAGAAGGCGTGGCAGGGTGGCAGGGCCATGCGATCGATCTCACCCACGTTCCAGGCGCTGACGATAATACGCCGTGAGTCCGGGTTGGTCTTTATTTGTTCGACAGCCTGGCTGATCTGGTCAACGTGCGTACCGTTCGGTGTGGGCCAGGAGCGCCACTGATAGCCGTAGATGGGCCCCAACTCACCTTGTTCATTTGCCCATTCATTCCAGATGCTGACACCGTTTTCATGCAGATATTTAATATTGGTGTCACCGCGCAGAAACCAGAGTAACTCATGAATAATGGACCGCAAATGCAATTTTTTTGTTGTTACCACTGGAAAACCCTGGGTAAGATCAAAGCGCATCTGGTATCCAAAGACACTGACTGTGCCGATGCCCGTACGGTCTTCCTTGCGTACACCCTTGTTGCGCACGTGGCGCACTAAATCCAAATATTGTTTCACATTTAATGCCTTTGTTCTTTGTAATGTCTGTTGAGTTCTAATTTGGTGTTGGACCAAATAGAGATTTATTCCCCCACCCCTCACCATCTACACGGCGCCCATTATAACGACCTCCCTGGTTTTAATCTTCGAGGCTTGCGCCCCCAGCAGTTTGTTGCGATCAAGATTGAACCGCCAAGACGCCAAGCATACCAAAGCATTGGAGACACATATTTTTCTGGCGTGATTGACGGTTCAGATTATGCCTTTCGATTGATGGCTCACCCACTTGCGGTGCGGTTATTTGTTCAGAACGGCAGACTTTGCGGGCCTTGGTATTATCTACAATGTAATCAACGGGTAAGCAATATAATTTAAGGTGATCTATCAATTATGGAATAAAACTCCCCCTTGACCTTCTGTCAGGCAAATATATACACTCATCGGTTCGGTGTTAGTTTGAATAATAAAAAGGAGGTTTGGCAATGGTTTGCCAGAATTGTGAAAGTGAATTTACCGACACCGCCCTGTTTTGTGGTAATTGCGGCGAAATGACGCCACCTCCCACGGAGGTCGGGGTAAGAAATTTAAAGTGGCATTTGCAAAACAGTTCGGACGAGGGCCCAGCTTCGCTGGTGGGGGCCGAGACGGCGCTAACGGTTACGTGCCCTAGTTTTACTGAGTGGGGACGAGCATATATTGCGTATCTGGCACAAGGCCCCGTCAGAAACTGCCTGTTATCATTTCGTGCAAATTTCGATAATGCCTTGAGTGCTTGGAATGAACCGAATCAAAGTAATGCGCAGCTGGATCCACTGCGGACAAGTGAGACTGAAGTAGATCGGTCGGCAGTGCACAGAACAAGCGAGCACTTCCAGTCTGTGTCGATGCGCTCAGAGTTGTCACAAAGCCGGGAAAAGGCTATAGCAGCCAGCCAATTGGAGATCGAATCTTTGGATCGCATGGTGGCCGATGCCCAGGCACGGAAAGCCGAGTTAGAAGGCCATATTGCCAGAATTTCAGAAAATCACATATAGCGCCGCACCTAAAGTTGGGGCGTAGAGAGAAATATTCGCCACGGAGAAAAAGCAAATAATTTACATGGACCAGTTATTTCTCCGTGACCTCTGTGGTAGATGGCAATATAGTAACAAGTTGTTAATCTCACCTTCCTTCACCTGAGTGGCTAGGTATGCCGCTTGACAATAAATCGAAATAATCATTATGGATAAAAACAGAAAGCCTAAATTTGGAATCTGGTATCGTGCCGGGGCTATGGTCCTGGTGTCTTTGGGGATGGTTTACAGTGATTATGTTCTATCACAGACAGTTGGAACAATTGAGCCCAGGTCTTCGTCGACGCGTCGGAATACTTCTCCTGGCTCAATGCCAAGCACAGACGGAGTAGTGTCGGGTTTTTATCCCAGTTTGAGCGTATCTGTGGCCCGTCAAAAGAATGTACTTCGAAGTAGCGGTAAACAAGAATCAGATACGGTAGTCACCATATCGCCATCGATTCTTTACGGACTAGAGGCCGGCAGTTACGATTTGAAGGTGCGGTACCGGACAGATTTGTATGCCTTCTCCAAGTTTTCCAACGAGGATAGTAACAACCACCAGATCGATGGTAATTTAATTCTGGATCTGACTAATAAAATCGACGTTTCCCTCGGCGCCAGTTATATTGAGGGTAGTGAGTTCAGGGGCCAACTCGGATCACGACTTTTTGTGGGTGCAACACCAGACAAATTTAATGAAACATCCTACGATGTGGGAACAATAATAGGCCGACGTGATAGCACGTTGCAGCTTGCCGTCAAGGCCGGTGCCTCCAGATTACGCTATACCAATAATAACCAGCAGATAAGGGATAGAGATTCAGGTTATATTCGGGGGAGTGTCATCTACAACATTGGCGCTGTCACCTCACTTAATTTAAACGTGGCTCAAACTGATGTGGATTATTTGGAGGTGGGGACCCAGGGAAATCTAGATGGTGTCGAGACCAGTATTGGTTTGGGGGCTCGATGGGCACCTACAGAGGCAACTAGATTTAGAGTGGACGTGGGTAACACAAAAAGAAAGTTTGATGACCCCTCCCAATCGGATTTTAGCGGTGTAACTTATGCAGGTAGGGTTATTTGGCAGCCGGTAGAGTACTCGACAGTATCTATTTTTGGTTCTCACTCTGTCGAAGAGACTACGGACCTTGAGTCGAGTTATATTGTGGGCGATCTATATGGTATTGATTGGAGGCACGCATTGACCGATATATGGACTGTGAATGCCTATTATGAGCAAGGCACAGATGATTTTAACATCGGACGTCGAGATCAGGTTGCCGAGTTCGGCGGCGGGCTATTTTACAACTGGTTTAATTGGTTGAGTATCGGTATCCAGTATGCCAATACGAAAAGAGATTCGAGTTTAAACGCAGCTGATTTTAATGATGAAGTGGTTTATCTGACTTTTACAACCAACTTCAATGTTGGCGGCTAACATAGTAACCTGGACGTCATTAAACTTTCTTGCCTTGAGCAGGAATAATTTTTTATACCCTTGTTGAAGCTGACGTAGCGCAGACTAGCTTTTACGTACAAATACCGCAGCAATTCGTTCCTGAGCGGTCTTAGATGTGTCGGTATATGTTTATCCACGACTTCCATGTGGCCTTGGGGCGTTATGTTCGTTCAGCCTCACGGTTGGGGCGTATTCGACTCGAGTTTGAGCGTGTACAATCCAAGCGGTGAAAATGACTCAATTCCCCAAATGGGCAAGGTGGCTGCGGCTATTGCTTCTGGTTAACACGGTGCTTCTTCTTGTCGGATTGGTCTCCCCCATTATCACTCTGGAAAAATTTTATATTGTCGAGAATACCTTTTCTGTGTTGACCGGTGTCATCCAGCTTGCCGAGGATGGGCTATGGTTCTTGGTGGTCATTGTGACCGGCTTTAGCATCCTTTTGCCGTTTCTAAAGCTACGTCTGTTGTATCAATTTGTTTCCGTTAGGTCCAGAAATCACAACGCCCTCGACCGCTATCTACACTGGGTACATGTCTATGGTAAGTGGTCTATGTTGGATGTGTTTGTGGTGGCTATTTTGGTGGTCTCGGTGAAGCTTGGAGCAATCGTCAACGTGCAAATGCGTTATGGGCTTTACGCCTTTACCGCAGCGGTGTTGCTGACCATGGTCATCACCGCCGTGGTCGTGCATTTGGCCAATACTGTGAACCCCCCTGAAATCAAGAAATGATGGTTTGGTGTCGATTTTTTGTATTATTCTTTCTGGCAGGGTCCATGGTTGCTTGTGTTGGCCCCTCTTTAAAAATTAATGAGTTTGGCCACTTTGTCAAAGATTTTGAGCAAGCGGCCAAGGAGCATGGTCGGGACCTCCGTGTTCGCCATCTGGAAATCGGGTATGGCCTTACCATCCCCGAAACTGCAGTGGCAAGCTGTTACTTCTTACCGTTTGTGGCGCCACACATTACCATCAACCGGGATCTGTGGCAGCAGATTGAGCCGGCGTGCAAAGAAATGTATCTCTTTCACGAGATGGGTCATTGCGTCTTGCATCGGCGGCATAGCAAAAAACCAAAATCCGGTGAGTTGCCCGACAGCTTGATGAGTTGGAATACGCTGCCTTGTGATGCTTATTTGAAAAACCGCAGTGCCTACATGCAGGAATTGTTTGGGCAGTAAATCGCGCAACATGAATAATCGTTCTAAGCCGTTGGTACTCAGTTCAATGTTATCAGCGGATAATGTTGCGTAGCCTGGTAAAGCTGGCGGGATAAAAAACTGCATATTTGGTACGTATCTGAAATTCGTCAAGGTGTCCTTTGGAATTTAAGCATACAATACTCTCGTAACAGAGTAGGAGACCCCGGTCATGAAAAAATGGTTTATGGTGACGGTTGTAGGCAAGGATCGCCCTGGTATTGTCGCCCACATAAGTGAGGCGCTCTACCAGGGCGGCTGTCAATTGGGAGAGGCTTCAATGATGCGCCTGGGGGGTAACTTTACCATCATGTTAATGGTTGAGCATGATACTGAGGCGAAAACCTTAAGCGAGTTATTAGAGGCGCCTGCGGACGCATTGGGATTGCGAATACATGTGGATGAAATTGAAGGGCATCTCCACGAGCACCTGTTTCCCGACGTGAGTGTGATGGTGCATGGTGCGGATAGATTGGGAATCGTGGCCCAGGTGACCCATGTTTTGGCTGAGGCGGGGCTGAATATTCTCGATCTGGAATCAGATGTTGCCGGCACCGAGCAAGAGCCGATCTATATTATGCATGTCGAAGGTGTGGCGGCCAAGGGGATAGAGACCCTGGAGTTGGCCCTTGATTCGTTGGTGACTGAAGGCATTGAGGTGCGTCTTACCCCCATTGACACCATGATTGCCTGACCGTCACCCATGGCTGTCCTTGAAATTCTGGTCTATCCGGACCCGCGTCTGGCGCACGCGTCACAATCGGTGCCGGCCTTCGATAAGAACCTACACAAATTTATCGAGGACCTGGAGGAGACCATGCACGCAGGGCCAGGTGGGGTGGGAATTGCTGCGCCACAGGTAGATGTCTTGCAGCGAATCGTGATTGTCGATGTCTCCGGTAAACCAAAGGTCTCAAGCCATGGGCGATTGATTTTGATCAACCCGCAGATTGTAGCCAACGGGGGTGGCTTGGTAGGTCGGGAGGGCTGCATGTCGGTGCCAGACTACACGGGTAATGTAGTACGCGCTAAGACCATTCAAGTGGTGGCCTATGATGAGTTCGGTGAACGCCAGGAGTATGCGTGTGAGGGCTATGAGGCCCGCGTTATACAGCACGAAATTGACCACCTGGACGGTTTGCTATTTCTTGATCGCTTGGTGAGTCGGCGCAGAGACCTGTTTCGCCGTAAAACCTATGCTTAAAAGCTGTCCTACAGTCGGGTTAATAGGGCCTATGGTCCGCGAAAAGACGTCAATAAGGCAGGTTTGGCCCTAAAGTGGGAATAATTTTCTGTATTTTGCCGCCAGGGATTATAATTTGGGTCACCGGAGGGTTTAAAAGGTGTGACGGTGTTATCTGTGGATACTGAATCTGTATTAACCGACAAAGGCGGTCAGCGACTTGGGCTGGAGGAAGTGCTACGCAGCCTGGTGATGGATGGCATTGTCCATGGTGAACAGGCCCAGACGCTGATTTCTACCCGCCGAAAGCTCGGCAACAAGGCCGATGATGATGAGCACCCACTTGCGCTTATCGCATTGCGCCAGTGGCCAAGTGCCGATACCCCTTCCCATATACTTACAGAAGAGCGCCTTATGCGCTGGTTGGCGGGGCGCGCCAAGTTAACGTATTACCGAATTGACCCCCTCAAGATTGACACGACAGCAGTCACCAGTTTGATTTCTTATCCCTATGCTGCACGCTATCATATTCTGCCGGTCGCGGTTGATGATGAAAAAATTCTGGTGGCAACGGCCCAACCCTTTTCCCGTGACTGGGAAAAAGAATTGGCGCCCCTGTTACGGCGAGATATTGAGCGGGTCGTCGCCAACCCAAGTGATATCGATCGGTTTTTAAAAGAGTTTTATAGCGTCAGTCGTTCTATACGCGGCGCCAACGCCACTGGATCAAATGCATTACAGGGCGTCCTCAACCTGGAACAACTCATCGAGCTGGGCAAAACCGACAAGCTCGATGCAGATGATCGGCATGTAGTCAATCTTGTAGACTGGTTGCTACAGTATGCCTTTGAGCAACGCGCCAGCGACATCCACCTCGAGCCCCGGCGCGATAGCGGTAAAATCCGATTTAGGATAGATGGTGCACTTCATCTCGTAAATGAAATCCCCCCCGTGGTGATGGCGGCAGTCACCAGCCGAATAAAGGTCATTGGCCGGATGGATCTGGTAGAACGTCGCCGTCCCCAGGATGGGAGACTGAAGACGCGCTCACCCTCGGGGCAAGAGATCGAATTGCGTCTTTCCACCATGCCCACTGCATTTGGTGAAAAGATGGTGCTTCGTATCTTTGATCCTTCGGTGGTGCAGAATACTTTTGGGCAGTTGGGATTAACCCGGCACGATACGGAACGTTGGGAACATATGTTGAGTCAGCCCAACGGCATGATCCTGGTGACCGGCCCCACAGGTTCTGGTAAGACGACCACACTGTATACAGCCATGCGTAAATTGGCTACGCCGGAGGTCAACGTTTGTACCATCGAAGATCCTATCGAAATGGTAGAGTCCAGCTTTAATCAGATGCAGGTCAACTCGAGTATTGGTGTGGATTTTGCCGTGGGTGTGCGCAACCTGTTGCGTCAGGACCCAGACATCATCATGGTGGGTGAGATTCGTGACTTGGAAACTGCAGAGATGGCCATCCAGGCATCATTGACAGGGCATATCGTGTTGTCAACCTTGCACACCAATGATGCACCTTCGGCCATTACCCGTTCTCTGGACATTGGGGTGCCACCTTATCTTCTTAATGCGGTACTGCTCGGTGTTGTTGCCCAACGATTGGTGCGAACACTATGTACCTATTGTAAAAAACCTATAAATCCTAATGAGGTTGATTGGGTTGGATTAACGCCACCTAAAGTGTCCTCAAAGTCATTGAAATTTTATGAGGCGGTGGGCTGTGAGGAATGCCACCACACCGGTTTTAGGGGACGAATTGGAATATATGAAATTCTAAAGATGACACCCCAGTTACAGGAGTTGGTGGTGCCTAATGTAGATACAGCCAAGCTGCGTGAACAAGCCTTAAAGGATGGCATGCGCTCTTTGGGTGAAACGGGTGCCCAAAAGGTTTGCACTGGACTGACAACCGCGCAAGAAGTGCGTCGTGTCGTTCCTGGTATTCATCTCGATGATTATTAAATAAGTTCATTATCTATCGTATATTATGTGATTTTCTAAAAGTCAGTTTGGAGCGCAATTTCTGAATAGCCCGTTTTTCCTCTGCCGCCATACCGAGCATTGATAGCACTATAAAATACAGCGGTAGGTAGGCAAAACCAAAGATCATATCTATCCATAGGGATGTCGATAGCCAATCTCTTATTACCAGAGTTGCCGCCAACGCGGTGACGAACGCAATGATGCCTTTGGCATGGAATCGAGTGAAGGGTTGCAGTTGGTATAACCATTTAACTTCAAGCACGCGCGCCGTGTTCATGCATGCGAACGAAATCACGATGGCTCCAGCGGCACCCACGATTCCGTATTGGGGTATCAGGATGAGGCTCAACAAACCGTTTATGATGATGGTGCCAATGGTATTGGCCAGATTGATCAACGGTTTATCAATGAGTATAAAAAGTTCAGCCAAACCCGCGACCCCATTAATAACGATGGCCGTGGCCAATATATAGGTTACGGTGGCACCTTCGCCAAATGATTTTCCAAAGATGTTCAGGAGAGGCTCTGCTGCAAGCACCATGAATCCCAGTAGGGCGGCATTGATTAACAAGATCCAACGGGTGACATTTTGATATTGAAGCAACATCTTGGACTTGTCTCGCAGCTGATAGGATGCGGAGACCACCGGTATGAATATGGGATCAAAGGCCTGGCGTGCTGATTTTAGTGGACTGGCCACCTCTTGGGCGACGCCATAGACACCTGCCGTGGCAGTCGGCATTAAGCGGCCGACGAGGAAAAGGTCCATACGTTGCAGCAACAGATTTAACAGATCGTACACCCCAATGGGGGCGCTAAACCGGAACAATGCGCCTCGTTGGTGTTTATGAAAAATATAGCCGCCAACACGCTTCAAGGAGAACACCCGCGAAAATAGCTTTGCAGAAACGATGGCGCCGATGCTGAGTGAGCTAAGCAGGGCGATGCTCAGCCCAACGATGCCCCCATCAAGGAAATAAAATGCAGTGGCCAGGGCCAGCATAAAAAGAGGCTCAACCAGGCTCTTGGTAATGACCTCATAGTGCATGATGCGCATGGCGCGGGTGGAAAAGAGAAAGATGGCTGAGCACATCCACACCGGTATGGCAAAACCTACTATACGAAAGGGGAGTAGTAAGTTGGGATTTTTAAAAAATCCGAGGGTGAGAGCCTCGGCAAAGAATTGTACTGCGGCCAATACGATCAGTGAGGCGATGCCGCCGATAAAGAAGGCTTGGCCGATAACCCGGTAGACATCTTCATCTTTACCCTCTGCATGGTAGCGGGATGCCAGGGTAAGGATGCCACGATCCAGACCGAGGATGCCGAGCTTGGAGATCACGTCCATACTGGCACGGGTCAGGATGTACATCCCGGTGATTTCGACACCGTAGAGACGGCCAAGCACGATGAACAAAATAATGTTTGAGCTACGCGCTATGACGCCTATAAAATTGATCATTGCACCCTTGGCGATGTCGCGGGCATCACTTTGCTTTTCACTTGCCATGGGTTAGAGGTACTCTCTCATAATGAGGGCTTCGTGGGGAATACGGAAGGACGCGATAAAGTCGTCGATGTTTTCGGGTTTGACATATACGATCGCAACAACCATGGTTGATTCCCCGTTCCCAGGCGTCATCCGGTTAACTTTCGCACCCATTAGTAATTGTGTCGATTTTGGGCAGTAGGGTGCAACCACTTTTTTGGGGCCTTCTCTATGTTGGGTGGTAAAGGGTAGGCTTTATGCATAGTTGCTAGCAGTAATTTGTTGAAGAACCCATTTTAGGCCCTATCAATAGCGTCGTCACTGGGCTTAAGCCGTTTGGCCGCACAGATGACCACCACAGATTGCCAAAGCCCCTGCCCCCAATGATGTAGCAATAGGCCGCCGAGGATAAACCCAGTTCCAACCCAAATTTCTGTGGCCATCACCTCGTTATTCAAGGTCCGGCCTAATATCATCGCACTCACCGGAGTGACCAGGGTGATGAGCGCCATTGTTGCCGCAGGGAGTTTTTTCAGGGCGTAGTAATACAGGCTAAATCCCACCGCAGTTCCGAATAACCCAAGATAAAGAATAGCCATGCCGGCACGTTGCGATATCTGCGTGGGCCACTGTCCATCGAAGATTGCCCACGTCAATAAATATAGCACTACTGCAATCATTAGACCGCCCACGTTGATGGATATGGCCGATAAATCACTTCCAATCCGTTTTATCCACACTGCACTGGCGGCGTGAATTACCACGGCCACCAGGATGGCAATGACACCATACCAAGTGTCGGTAGAGCCCGTAGGCCCACCACCGAAGACCAAGCCCAGGCCGATCAGCCCGGCCACTAAACCGAAAAACTTGGACTCATTGAGGCCGGGTTCGTGTAACCACAGGATGGCGAAAAGGGTGGTGACCCAGGGCGACAGACCAAATATCACTGCGATCAAGCCTGAAGGGACAAATTGTGCCCCCCAATAGACTGCCAACATGGCGCCATAAATACCCATACCCGCGGTGAAATAGGTTTGGCGCGCCTTTTTGTGCCAGGGCAATGGGGAACGGACGAGCTTCAAAAAGATCATAACGAAGATCATGCCGATAGCCATTCGTGCGCTAACGGCAAATAAGTAATTTGCACCTTCGCCACTCCACTTGATGGCAAGTGGCGTGGTGGTCCAGATACCAATGAGCCCTAAATAGGCTGCGGGTACAGACACGTTGGTTCTCCTTGTTCCGTTGTTAAACTTGGGCCTACCACATTTGGTTTGACCAAAAAAAAGGCCACAGATCCGTTCGGGTCTGTGGCCTCTTTGAATCTACTGGTTGTAACGCTTAGTCGATAAAATTCCTCAGACACACAGACAGGGGCCACATCTTTACGACGTGGTCCAGTGTGGCACGATAGATTCGTTTGCTTGCGTAATACATGGGATGGAGTGTCGGGTCTAGATCAGAGCCTGTCAAGTGCCAAAGGAAAATATTTAATACGTCCTGACAGCGTGGATGGGTGCACGTGCTCGGCGGCCCTGGCAAGAGTCCATTATTTATCCCGGATGACCCCCTGGTTTTCTGGAGAGCCAAAAAAGTACTGGCCATAAAAAAGTTTAATGAGAATCACCAAACCCCTTTAATTGGCGGATTATCTGCGCCCAAACAGGGCGATAGTGGGTAGAAATGGCTCATGATGCCCCTATCTTTAGTAAAGAAATTTCCCCGCCAGGTCGACATCCTATGTGGTTGGAATGAATGTATGGACAATACGCGTGAATAGGAGGTGTTGTTGTGGACAAAAACAGCAAAGATTTAGGGGTTGCCTGTCCCGGTCAGGGATATATTGAATTAAATACGCACTGGGCGCTGCTGGGCACACTTATTATTGGTCTGTTGTTATTCCTTCAGTCTGGAGCCAGTGTTGCCGCCCTGAACACCCCTGCTGCACCCCTACAACGGTTCAGCGCTCAAATTCTCGAGCAACAAATTGAGCGCCATGGGAATTACTGGCGAGCCCATGCCAGTGCCACATGGACCTATAGGCAGGGCTATTTTACTGAGGCCGCCCAACAATGGTCCAAATTGGCAGACCAGGGTTACGCCCCGGCACAATTTCGTTTGGGCCTTATGTATGACTATGGCCAAGGCGTGGGGCGCAGTCATAATGTAGCCGTGTACTGGTATCGTCAGGCCGCTTATCAAGGCCACGTCCATGCCATGTATGTTCTGGGTGTGGCCTATGCTCACGGTATAGGTGTGGCCGTGAATATGCGGCGTGCTTTGGTGTGGTGGCGTTTAGCGGGCCTTAAAGGTAATGCCGATGCCCAGTACAATTTGGGCCTGCTCTATTCCCAAGGCCAAGGTGTCGACCAGGATTTGAGTCAAGCGGCAATGTGGTGGCACAAGGCAGCGGAACAGGGTGATCCGGTGGCGCAGTTTAATCTGGGCGTGATGTTCTCCAATGGTATGGGAGTGATTCAGGACTACAGTATGGCAGAGGTCTGGCTGCGCCGCTCCGCGGCCCAGGGCCATAAAGATGCGATCGAGATTTTGACCACCACGGAGAGAGGATCAAAATAAGCTATGCTGGCATCTGGCCAGATACAGATCGGGATTCAGGTTCAGACGGTGGCACAAAAGCGACAAGGGTATCCCCGGCGGTCGGTTCCCAGTTATTTTTAGCGCTGTGGAATAACAGTTCTTTTCCTTCCCCTCTCATCAAAAATATAGCAATGGCTCCGTCGGGACTGTTTTTGCTGTAGTCGTCAAAGTTATAGGCTTCGGTCAAGGATGTTTTTTGCAATACCCATCCCTGGTAATGACGGCGTAACAGACCCTGGTAATCGGCTTCTTCACTAAAGGCGATGTTACCCCGTAGGGTACGTGCCAGACTTTTAGGGTCTTCCTCTGCCATCGCCGCCATCGGTAGTTGAAAAATACGGCTACGCCCCAGTTCAGGCGCCAGCCGTGTGCACACCAGAGCGTTATAGGCATCGTTTTCAGTGGTGGCCAGCAGATACCCCATATTGTTGGTCTCCAGGCGCTCTTCCGCAGATTCGGATAACATCTCACCAAAGTAAACCGGTATTCCATCCAGACGTGCCGGGCGCAACCGATGCCAGGCGCTGTCCACCATCAAGACCCCTACACCCAGATCCTTTAATAATTTGGCAAGCTGAGTGCTCCAGGGTGAAGCACCGACAATGAGTACCCCTTTACGGGATGAGGCAGCCAGGTCCAGCCGACGCGCCACTATGCCGATGCTAAAACCATGCAAAAACACCGTGGCGATAATGAGCGAAAAGACCAAAGGCAATAGAAGTTGTGCATCGGTGTACCCAAGACCGACCAAGGCGGGGGCGAACACGCCCGCTACTGCGGCGGCGACGATGCCGCGAGGGGCGATCCAGGCCACTAGGCTACGCTCCTGCCAACTCATGTCTGTTCCCAGGGTAGACACAAACACAGTTATGGGCCGTGCGGCAAAGATGATACCTGCGATGAGCAAGCCATTATGCCAGTCCAATTGTTGTATGGTGGTGACATCCATATCTGCAGTCAGCAGAATAAAGACCCCCGATACCAGGAGGATGGTGATCGATTCTTTGAATCGGCGTAGTTCATCAATGCTGGGTAGTTTACTATTACCCAGTACGACACCCATTACGGTAGTTGCAAGCAGACCGGCCTCGTCCTGGAATAGATTGGCGATAACATAGACAATAATTACCGTAGACAGGATGAGAGGGGGTTTAAGAAATTCTGGCACATGGCCTTGGCGAAAAAGGTGCGCCAATAAAAAACTGGCACCGGCACCCAGGGCCGTAGCCGCCACCAGAGCCAAACCCAGTTCAGATAATTGCAAACCCAAAGAGGGTCCCTGACCGGCGTAGACCAGGTACTCATAGATGATGACTGCCAGCAGAGCGCCGATGGGATCATTGATGATCCCTTCCCACTTTAAAAAAGATGCTGGACGTTGCTTTAACCGTGCCTGACGTAGCAAGGGCATGATGACCGTGGGTCCGGTGACCACAGTAATGGCGCCGAACAATAACGACACCGGCCAGGACAGTTCGCCCACATAGTGGGCCAAACTGCTGCCTAATACCCATGCCAGGGGTGCGCCCAAAAAGACTAAACGTCTAACACCGCTGGCGGCCTGTTTGAGTTCGTGGAGCTTGAGATTCAAACCGCCGTCGAAGAGGATGATGGCCACGCCCAGTTGTATTACCGCAGGGAGCAGGTCGCCAAGATCGGTGCTGGGCTCAATCCAACCTAGCCCAGGTCCGGCCACTAGGCCTGCAATGAGTAACAACACGATAGCAGGCAGGTTTAGGCGCCACGCCAGCCACTGGGCAGTAATGCCCAGAGCGGCAATGAGGACTAACACGTGGATGAGATGGAGTTCCATTATTATGTATGATGATTGCTAATTCTTATACAAGACCTTCAGCCGCTACGGGTGAAAATAGCGAACCTGTTTTTTCGTTCAGGACAATGATTTGTTGTTGTGCGTTACTTTGCATTGGGGGAGGGGATTGTCCAGAATAATGCGAATACTTCCACTTTGCCATCGAACCCCCTCCAGGAACATTATAGCCCCTTTCTAAGGGTCCATTAACGCAAAGGGGCCAAACTTTAGTTTGGCCCCTTTGACAGGTTTAAGCTTTTTAGCTTTATATTTTTACTCGAACAATCCCTTGAGCCACCCCATGAAACCTTCTTCGGGTTTTACTTCGGCAGGTTTTACTTCGACAGATTTTGCTCCGGCAGGTCCCGCCCCAGAGGGTGGTCCACCAACTCCAGCGGGCCCCGCATCACTCCACGTCGCGTCTCCTGCTCCGCCGTGGTGTACAACCACATGCCACCTGTAGTGGGTGTTGTAATGATCAAAATGGAAACTTCTTGAAGCCACCGTATGTCCATCATGATTTAAAGCACGGCATCCTACACCACCATGATGGCTGACGTGGAGCGTGCGGTGATGACCGTGATGTATGTTCCCGGTATGCCCGGCACTACCGTGATCCCCACAGGAAATACGGATAGTTGAACCCGTTTCGTTTTCGATTCTGATTTCTCCCGCCCAGGCGGTGATGGGAATAATCAGCAATCCTGCCAAAATACCCATTCCCTGTTGTTTCATGGTTTTTCGCATGTTTCCTCCTTTGTGACTTATTTAGCTATCGGGGTTATAGAAGAATAAAAGTCCTTTCCCCAAAAGCCCACAGTCAGTTACCGTGCCAGCAATGTATGGCCGCCCCGTTGTTGTTTGATTGACAAATCCCCGAGTATGGTACGTCAATGCGACCCGAATATTCCTTTGAGCACTCCCTCGACCACCTCTCCTGCCACCTCTCCTGCCACCTCTTCTTCGACGGATTCTGACCCATGGTGCACGACCACATGCCATTTGAAGTGGGTGTTGTGAGGGTCAAAGTGGAAACTTCTCGAAGCCACCGTGTCTCCATGGCTTAAGGCGTGGCATTCTATCTCGCCATGATGGCTGACGTGGAGCGTACGGTGATGACCGTGATGAATGTTCCCGGTATGCCCGGCACTGCCGTGGTCCCCACAGGAAACGCGGATAGTTGAGCCAGTTTCGTTTTCGATTCTGATTTGTCCCGCCCAGGCGGCGATGGGGATCATCAGCAATCCTGCCAAAATACCCATTCCCTGATGTTTTATGATTTTTCGCATGTTTCCTCCTCCGTATTTTAATATAGTTATCGTGGCCATGGGAGAATAAAAGCCCTTTCCCCAAAAGTCCAGCGCTAAGATAATTGTCTAAGAGAGTATCGAGGTAAAAAGAGCGGCGGCCGCATGTGGCCGCCCAGTTAACGCATATTATTTTTTTAGGGCTGCTGTATTCTCGGCTATTTGAAATACAGCCATTACGAATTCCAACCATAGCCGGGTAAGGGTGATCCAGACTATGAACGTAATGGACGCCAAAATCAGAGCCCCGAATCCTGAGCCAACCCCCTTAGAAAAGCCGCTGAATGCTATAAACAGGCACAATAGACCTATAATAACGACGCTGATGATGTAGATATATTTTATGATTTTAGGTGTGATGAACTTGGAGAAAGACATGTCGAACAGCGAATTAAAGAAACTTGAATCCATAACGCCCTCCATTGGGTTGTTTGATTTTCTTGGTTCATGCTTCATGCATGATAATTATAAGTTTACAGTATGGGCGCCTGCAAATCACCGATTCCTCTCTGATAGTTCAGGCGCCTAATAGTTTTACCGTCTCCGCCTTGATAAATTTATTTTGTTCCCACAAGACCAGTGGCCCCAACAGAGAATAATTGTCTACATGATGTTTTCCATCAGCGCCCTTTCGGACACCGCGATGCTCAATGCTTTCCGGCGAGTTGGTTTTTACATTAATTCCGATGGATACGAAAGTGGGTATCTTCCCCTCGCCATGAATATCCGGTAGTGCCGGGCAATTGAATCCGGAATTGGCGTAAATAAACGGTAGGGGCTGGGCCGTATTTTTTACATTCAAAACACGAAGTTTTTCATTTTCCTTGGGTACATGAGTGTGCCCCATAACAACAATCTTTGCATGGTTGGCGTCCGCCAACTGTCCGGCATAGGCGCTCAGGTTGTTTTCAATATCGGGGTGCAACAAGGCATCCCATGCGCCTTCTACACCCAGAGGCTTACCATCGGGACCCAATCTCTTTTCAAAACTGGCAAAGAGTTTATGAAAGTCCTCATCAGCATCGTCCAGCGATCGCGGTGCATGTCCACCGGGCATCATAATCTTTGTCTCCCAGTCAAGCCCGGTGACCTTTTGGGCGGCTGACATGATGGCATACCCGACCGAACGTACTGCCGCGCCCGCAACGATCTTGGCAAAATCTTCGGTGGTGAGATTAACGCCGGTCGGTTCGCCCGTGCCCGGTAGTTCCGCCACGTTCTTCTTCCCGTTTTTTTTAAGTTGCTGCTCCGCATAATAGGCGCCAGCGCGTGTCATGTAATAACCAACGGGAAGCGGAGCAATGACATTGTTCGAGTTTTTGTATGGCGCGCACATCATGGAAAAATTATGTCCGTGGGTACAAATCAATGTTCCGTTATCCAAGGGCTTGTAGATATTGGGTTGTAGATGTATCGATTTTTTGGTGATCGGGCCAGACAGTATTTTTAGATCAGCAGCGGTCACGGCCATGTCGTGATTTCCGTTTACGAAGCTGACCTTCTTAATCTTGTCGACCAGGACGCGGATGAGCTTAAATAAATCTTTGTTCTGGGGGTTTTGAATAATTTCCGTGAACGTGGCCGGTATTTCGGAGGGAAGATAGGTCCATAGGTCGACGAAATCGCCCAGCAAGATGAGCTCTTTAATCTGGTCCGCATGGGCCATCAGGTAATTCAACACCGCTTGAATATACGGACCGTGGATATTTGCCTGGTACCAGTTAGTCGGCTGATTGGTACCAATATGGATATCGCTAAGAATAATAATAAAACGGGTATCGGCCATAGTTTTTAGGGGCTTGGCAGCATTAAATTTACACCTTGTAAATTTAAACTAAACTCGGTGTGATGGCTGTGGAGTATGCACTGGATATAGAAGACATTAGGTGTTAATTGTGTTTTGCCCTATATCCATAAAAATAGTATGCTTTATTAAAGTGCCGGGCAACGATATATTGTCGGTTCGTTGCAAAACCGGGGATAGAGGATATTCTATTGTGGGGCAAGTCAAATTCGGACCACCACCTATATATAGCTCTTAAGAAAATGGCTCACATCGCTAAAAATATCGATCTTCGCAGCATTGCACTTTTCTCTGATTTGCCAGAAAAGGTATTAGAGAAACTGTTGAAACACATGACTATCCATACTTATCCACGTGCAACGATTATTTTTCGTGAGGGTGACCACGCCGGTGGTCTTTACTTTATCCATTCCGGAAAGGTAAGAATATTTGTCGGCAATGAAGAAGGTCGGGAGTTGGTGTTACGCACTCAAGGGCAGGGGGAATATTTTGGAGAAATGTCACTCTTTAGTGAAGTGCCTCGCTCCGCATCAGTTAAGACAGTAGAGGAAACAAAATTATCGTTGATATCACGTCCGGACTTTAAGGTTTGTTTGACCGAAAGCCCGGAAATTTCATATCATTTAATTAGCATGCTCAGCCATCGAATCCGACTGCTTACAGATGAGATGAAAAACCTGTCGTTTCTTGATGTGAGTGGCAGACTCGCACGGCTACTAATCGATCAATCAACAAATCAAGACGGTAGGTGGATTGTAAAAGGACTCACGCAACAGGAAATTGCCGATATGATCGGCGCATCTCGTGAGATGGTAAGCCGGTCCATGAGAGATCTCATCAAAAGCGACCACATTTTGGTTGATGGCAACACCATTATCATCAAGATGAAATTGCCAGTGTAATTTTTCCATATGGAGGGTCTTGTGGGCTGTCTGCTGGGTTTCGGAGATCAGCCATTTGGGCTTGGCACCTCGTCGGGGGCCTGACTCGAACGTGTGGCCAACTCTTTGTAGTACCGCTTCAGGTAGACGGGCCAAAGCACCAACTCTTTGACTTCGGTGGCGCCCTCCATATATTTAGCCTCACCGGCAACTTCCCGGTCAGCGAGGGCGCTGGCGGCACCGGATGTCAGCATCAATACAACCCCGGCGCCGAACCAGGAGATCACCAGCAGATTAAAGACCAAGACGCCCATCATCAGTAGATGCATGTTATTTTCCCTCCATGGGTGGCGGTTGAGGAATAATGGGGACCCCGACCATATACATGCCACTGCAATCTTGGGACCCACCCGTCCCGGTTCGGTGTGCTGTCTTACCTGTCCGGGCCTTATAAAGCCTATCGGCCGGTCTGCCAGATTTGTTTAGGGATTTAATTCCCAAAAGTGATCAGGCCGCCAGAAAGTGGCCACCCCTGGTGTCAAAAAGGTCGTTGATTCAGAAGATCGGCGGGCCCCTACTTAACTTCGCAAATGCCGCAGCAACCAGTTAGGCCGCCAATTTCTTGGGTAATTCCCAACTCAAAGCCCCGGGAATAAGGGACTGAACATAGCCCACAATTACCGATTTTGGGTCTAGGAAGAGGCCCGGTTATTACTGCAAAATCGGGCCCTGTAGACAGACGGGCATTACTTTTAGCATAACTTTAACTATTCTTTTTATCTAATTGATTTTAAAAGACAATAAGATTTGACGAATGGCATGGAGTAAGCTAGATTTGAGGCATCAGTTATAAACTAAATTGATGTATCTAGGAGCCTTGATGATAAATTACAAACAATCCAGCCGCCAGGTGGCGGCTCTCGCGCTGGCCTCGGTACTCACCGCCTGCGGCAGGGGGCCGGATACCTCCAGCGGGGGTGGCGGTGATTTCATCGTAAATAGCCCCAGTAGTGCCGTGCGGCTAAATGCCTTCTCAGATTTCAAATGCACTGACGGCTGGACCGACAGTGATGGCGCCATGGGACTGGCCAGTGGCACTGGCAATGGCACCTGTGAAGCGGTGTTCCCCGGCCCCTCCGGTACCTACCGGGTTGAAGTGTTGGCGCAAAGCGAGTACGACGGCACATCTTCCTTCGCGGTGGGCATCAATCGTCAGATTGTGTACGCAGGGGTTTACCCCTTGTCGCAATCATCATTAAATTGCAACTGTTCCAATTGGCAGCAAAACTGCCCGGATAAAGTGGTTATGCTTGATGCTGGCACACATCAGATCAAGACCGGCGATACCTTGCGGTTTATAGGCCAGGAGATGTACGCCTGTAGCACTAGTTATGGCGCGTCGGCCAAATGGCACGAACTCGTGTTCACACGGATTAATTGATTTTTATTGGACCCGGTTTTCTTGGGGTGTTCCTAGAAGAGTGCTAAACGTTCTTCGTTTGTTTGGAAAATAAATTTGTTCTCTTAATTGATTCTTGCAGTTTATAGCATCAAAATAGTTCGATATCTTTCTTCTTTTTCTTGCCCTGTTTTGAAGCCTTGCTGAGAGCATCATCGATGGACAGGCCCTCAATGATGGCCTGATACAGTTTTCGATCTTCTTCCGTGTTGTAGCGTTGGTGAATATCGTCTTTAAGCACCTGCCATGCGGATTCATCGTTGAGTTGATCCGGGGCATGCAGCAGATCCTTGACCCGCTGCATGCTTTTTGAAGCGTGCCGCAGTCGCTGGGTCAGCTTGTCGTAGAACTGAAACCCCACGGTCCCTGCTTGTACCTTGTCCAGGTATTTGTCACAGGCACCGATGATTTCATTCACTCCGGTGTTTGCCGCAGACTTTTTGTTCAACGCTTCGGCGAGTATTTTTATCTCCTGAACATCGGTGACCATCGTCATAAAAGTCTGGATTAGTTGGCGCATTGTTCCGCCTGCATCGTTCATTGCCAGCTTTAATTCCCCGCTGGAAATGTCCATGAACAGGGCGAGTTCCTGCACTAACAGGCCGTTGTCTGGTGAGAGTGCTTTGTTATCTTTGGGTTTCTTGGCTTTGCTCATGTCCGCTCCTTATTACGCATTCCATCTGCACCATTTAAACACACGTAGCCACAATCAGTCATCTATTGCCTGATTTGCTTGACCCCAAATATTCGTCAAGCTGGTATAATACTGCTCAACTTGACCTGGGTCACCTACCAAATACGATGGCAGGCCCCTTTTCTTTATGAATGAGATTTAAGAAAATTGTAGAAAATGGTAGCAGCAGCTTATTTTGTTATTGGTCATATTTTACTTGTCCTGGCCGCTGGTCTTTTATTTCTTACTTCGTCAATAGTAAAAGCTCCAAATAAATCAATACATACATTTTATGTTGTAATAGCAGTTCTGTTACTGGGCTTATCAACAATAAACACGGTTATGCTTGTTAGGCTAGGTGGTAATGTGGGAACTATTGATATATTAAGTGCTGCCGGGCCGACTATTCTTGTGATATTTTTAGTCTTCTCGATAATCAAAGAAAGCATTTTCAAGTAAATGGGGGAACCTCAGACTACTTGAAACACTCCTTTACATCAAAAATTACATGTTTAATCATGGCTTTATTCTATTTCAAACAGTCTGACCCCTTGATTTGTTGATTTGTAAAAATAAATCACTCCGATCCTTTTAATTCAGGACGAATTTTCTCAACTAAAGAAACGATATTGGGGCAGGCATTTTTGGGCGATAGGGTATGGTGCTTGGTCGACAGGAAACATAACAGATGAGATGGTACAAGAA
>DRJZ01000146.1 GCA_011052015.1 Acidiferrobacteraceae bacterium
CCAGCCTTGCGCGGGCAATTTCAAGTGGTGATTCGTCAAGTATTGAGCATCACCACCTGGATTATCGGCACCCTCATCGTGGTGCAGAATCTGGGCTATAGCATTACCAGTTTGCTGGCGGGCCTGGGGATTGGTGGTTTAGCGGTCGCCTTTGCCGCTCGGAGACCCTCGCCAACTTTTTTGGCTCGATGATGTTGCTTACCGATCGGCCTTTTAAGGTGGGAGATTGGATTCAACTGGACGAATTTATTGATGGCGACGTGGAGGAGATCGGGTTCCGCTCGACCAAGATCCGGGCCTGGGACAAGGCCCTTATCAGTATCCCTAACAAGGAATTGGCCGCCAAGGTCATCAAGAATTGGTCGCGAATGCCCAAGCGCCGGGTCAAGCAGGTGATCGGCATGACCTATAGCGCCAGTGCTGAAAAAATGGAAAAACTGGTAGCAGGCATCCAAGACCTCTTGGTCACAGACCCGCAAGTGGACCAAGACTTTATTATGGTGAGATTCACCGATTTTTCTGCCTATTCTCTGGATGTGTTGATCTACTATTTCACCAAGGACATTGGTTGGCAGGCGCATCTTCTGGCTCGAGAACACGTCAACTTCAAGATCATGAAATTGGTGGAGGCCATGGGGCTGGAGTTTGCCTTTCCCACCCAGACCCTGCATGTGGAATCTGGACAGGAGTCTATAGGACCCTAAGTTAAAGTTATTCCGTGGGGTGTAGAGAATATAGCCCCACCGTAGACAGTATGTGGTCTTCTGACCGCGAATGCTAAAAAAAATTGTAATACGCTCCAAAAAACCCGGCACAGATGGCCGGGTACAGGAGTACGCATTCAGGTTGCCATACTTAAAAATTAAATACTGCGCCCAGGCTGACATAGTTAATGTCATTTTCACCAATCCCGCTGGCCCACTCCAATTCGATATTGGCCTTTTCGTTGAGCCGCATACCCAGTCCGGCACCCAGAGAAACCTTGGCATCCTCAATGGTGTCGTTGCTGGTGGCACCGCTATCTCGCACGGTAGTCACATCGGCGATGACGCCCCCCAGTTTGCCCTTAAAATACACCGTACCGGCACTGCGGTAGGCTACATACACGGCCTTGCTCTCGACATTCCACTTCCCAGGTGTGGTCAGGACGCTACCACTGCCAAAGTTGCCTTTGTCGATGTTCGTGGTCATTTCAAATTCCACCGAGGTGCTGCCGCCAGCGCCGCCCACGGGCCGGGCGAAGGTATAACCCACCAACAAGCCGGCATTGGTGGAATTGGAGAAATCCTTGCCTTCGTGGATCATGTTGCCGGCTTTGACGCCCGCCATCCATGTACCTGTAGCCTTTTTTCCAAACCAAGACGGGTTATCCGCCAGGGTGGGTGTGTTGATGCCCAGACCGCTTACACAGAAGACGATAAGAAGTAGGCCTTTGTATTGCCTGGTAGTGTTCATGGTGTGCTCCTCAAGCCCCTTCGGGCCTTATTCTAGGCTATTTTGCATAAGAAACTACATTAAAATTAGCAGTATTTAACAGCAAACTCAATACTATAGAGGCCATTTCTGATAAACGGTTGTAGTAAATTATGTAACCTATTGAATAATATCATGTATTATAGATTGTGGGTCTTGGCTGGGTCCACAGATTGGTTCTCAAGGCCACTGTAGGGGTTTGACTATCAGCGGGTCGTGAGGTTTGCTGATGATTGTGATGTTAGCGAGCCCACCGCCAGGTCAGCCGTTTGTTACTGGATATGGATTTTATAGTTTGCTGCCATCTATGAACACTGCTTTGGCTTGCTTACACTGTAAACCGCTGTTGCTGTTAATGAGGAAATAATCGCCAGTGGTAAATTTTGCGCCTGAAACAGGCTTGGAGATGAGCTGCTTCAGTGACGAAATGCGTTACCACGGGCCTGTTTGAGGTAGTTGAAGGAAAACCTAAGGAGCCTATGATTGGTATGCTCAACCGCCAAGACGCCAAGGTCGCCAAACTAATATATATTGTCGATTTTCAAAAGAAAATGCTTGACGACATTGGCGTCTTGGCGGTTCAAGTTCAATTGATCAGAAATTCTCTAAGTTTCTACATGATAAGCACGCGGTGAAAAATGCCTTATCCTTGCAGTTAACGAGCGTTCGCTGTTTCTTTAATGGGGTGACTTACGTATTATCGCCTTGTCAAAATTGTAGCCTGATCCGCAAGCTATGGATAAAGAATTAGCCCAAAAACGAGTCGGGGAAGTCCTAATTGGGAAGTACCGGCTCGAGCGATTTATCGATATCGGCGGTATGGGGGTGATCTATCAGGCCCGCAATATCGCCGTTAACCGCACCGTTGTTGTCAAGCTGTTGCGGGACGACCTGGTCACCGATGATGAGAGCGTGATTCGGTTTTTGCGCGAGGCCAAGGCCGCCAATGTGGTCCGGCATAAAAATATTGTCGAAGTATTCGATATTGACAAGACTCAATCCGGCCTTCCGTTTATTGTCCAAGAGTATCTTGTCGGTGAGTCCCTTGATCAATTACTGGAGCGAAACAAAGAAGGCATCTCCAGCAAACAGGTTCTGAACCTGTTGATCCCGGTCATTGAGGCCATTGGTGAGGCCCATGCACGGGGTGTAGTGCATCGAGACATTAAGCCATCGAATATTTTTCTTACGGTTCAAAACAAGGAACTTGTCGCCAAGGTCCTGGACTTCGGTATTTCCAAGATCGCCATGAGTAAAAATGCTGTTCGTGTGACCACCACAGATTTGATGCTGGGCTCACCGGCCTACATGTCACCTGAACAAATTCATAATCCCCGGGACGTCACCCCACGTTCAGATGTCTGGTCCATCGGTGTGATGCTATACGAGATGCTCACCGGCCGGTTGTTGTTCGATACCGAACAGGCCTCCGTGATGATGGTTAAGATCTGCACCGAGGATCCACGTTCACTGCGAGAACTGGCCCCTGCGACCCCTATAGGGTTGATCAATGTGGTGAACTGCGCCCTGAGTCGGCAATTGCAAGGACGTTATGCAGATGCGGCCAAGATGGCACAGGCACTTCGTGAGGTGCGCGAGAGTGATCTTTCAGCGGCGGCCGGTGGGTCGAAATCCCCGCCATCATCTTCTCGAGAGGGCTTGGCCCGGACCAAAAATAGTAGTCAGTCTATAAGCGCAGACCACGCTATGCCGACCTTAGGTATGGTTCCAGCGGATGAAACGGAGGCTGATCCAGATCAACTGAATTGGTTGCCCTATATCGCGGCGTTTTTAGTCTTGCTGGTAATCATGTTCGTTACCGATGCCTTTGCACCGGAAGATTTTGCATCATCGGTGCGCGTGGCTGATCTCGGGACTTATGTATTCTTGGTGGTGCTTATCGCCGCAGTGATCTATGTGGCCATACCTGTCCGCAACAAGGCTGAGGATTTTTCTCTAATCGGATTGCGAATAGCATTCATTGGGCTTTACGGCCTGGGCACCGCAATGGTGGTTTTACTTGGCGGATTGTTGTTAGCAAATCAGGCCTTTTTCTATTTTGCCGCGTTACTCATGCCAGCCAGTGCCGCCAGTGTGGCGTTGGGTTTTTCCAGCGCCGGTTTCATATTGGTGCGAGATGGTTTGTTTGGGTTTAGTCCGAACAATAAGCCCGGGATTGTGATGATGGCGCTGGCGAGCTTCGCCGGGATTGTGGGTCTGGTCTATGTCTTCAAGATGATTTCAGGTATTAGCGGCAGCTAG
>DRJZ01000147.1 GCA_011052015.1 Acidiferrobacteraceae bacterium
AAAGAAGGAGACTGCCATGTTTACAAGGCTATCACTGCTCGTCTGTATCCTATTTATCTTCCCAACCCATGCCGCACAAATCACTATAGGATATTACATATCCACTGCGCCCCTAGAACAGGATGGGCGTTATACTAGCAACGAAGAACGATCATTCATTGTTGCCGGTTGCGTACCACAGAATTTCGAAAAATCTAAGAGCTTGGCAGCTTCAGGTTGGCATATATGCAATGACCTGGATTTTGTAAAAGACAAAGTGATCGAGAGTAATTTCGTATCCTGTACTGACATGTTCACGAATGGGGTGCTTGATGGGGTTTTTCTGTCTGAAGTTAAAAACAGGAAGTGGAAGTATTTCCGCATTTCATGTCGAGAGATGAATCCCGATGGGACCCTGGGCTCAAATAGTAAGAAAAGCGAGAAACTTTTCAACTTTGATAAAGATGGAGATCGCTTTAGTACGGAAATATCCACTAACAGATTGTCTTATGGCGTGCTCGAGGTTTACAACCAGTTGAAAGGTAGTAGTAGTAAAAGTTTACTAAGTATCGGAATTATAAACAAAAAGGCAGACGTTATTTTTGACAAAGGACAACAGAACAAACTCCCTGAGAACGGCAAGATCAGCCCGCGAGTCCCTGACAGTTCACCTGTGATACTAGGCGTCGCAAATTGGTATTGCCCCCCCGGTATGGTATTGACGGGCGCAGCAATTGGACACATACCAAACAAGAAAAATAAATGGACAAAGCCAGTATATATTCTTGGAGAATGTCGATTACTGAAAAAACGAACGGTTATGAAAGGGGCTATCAAAAAATGAATCACCGCGACATTCCCTTTAATTTATTATTTTCACAGCTTCAGGATGACACCAAGGCCTCAACATAACCCGGCAAAGCAAAATAGGCCGACCCCGAGCCCCGGAGGTGCTGGTGGATGGGGATGAGTATCATGTGGTACGGTGCCGTGAGACCCTGGATGGTTTGTTCGTCACCGAGTCTTTGTTTGCCTGGGAGCTGAGTACCTTCGCCCCTTACCTACGTCCATGTAGGCAAAGCAGGGAGATATTCAAGCGGTGGGGTGGCGGCACACAAAGTAAGTTTTCGTAGCGTTCATCGCGAAAAGTGAGCTAATCGGCTGCTCAATAACTGTGAGCTTTAAGAAAAAGGACTTTTATCCTCCTTATACTTTCAACATGTCCACTATATTGAACATGTCAATGTTATCCTCTATACTTGTGCTATAACCTGTACAAGTAAGGATCTGTAGTAATGCGAATTATATCATTCACCGAAGCCAGAAATGCACTTAAATCTGTTTTAGATCAAGTAGTTAATGATGCCGACTGTGCTGTAATTACTCGTCGTGATAGCGAAGATGCCGTCGTAATGTCTTTAGATTATTACAACAGTCTTATGGAAACAGTATATTTGCTTAAAAGCCCTGCAAATGCAGAACACCTACGAAAATCAATAGCACAATATCAGCAAGGCAAAACTGAGGAAAGAGACTTACTGAATGAGTAGAAATTTAGCATGGACAGAGGCTGGTTGGTTAGATTATGTTTATTGGCAAAGTCAGGATAAAAAAACATTAAAAAGAATTAATAAGTTAATTGATAATACTCTTCGTACACCATTTGAAGGTATCGGCAAACCAGAACCTTTAAAAGAAAATTTATCGGGGTTTTGGTCTCGAAGAATTGATGATACTCATAGGTTAATATACGCAGTTACAGATACGCATATAACAATTATCGCTTGCAGGTATCACTATAATAAAATGGGTTAGCAAGCAGCTCAATAAAGAAGACGAAGAAGGATAGTGAAGAAAAGAGGTGGCCACCTTATAGAATTTAGGAGTTCATTCCTGGATGCGGGATTACCGGGTGAGTCCGTCCAGGATAACCACTTCTTCCAACTCATACGTGCGCCAACCCTGACATCGGTTTTGCCAAGAAAATACGAAGTTCTCAGTTTAGGGCGCGACGCAGATGCTGTGCCAGGTCTTGTTTTCGATAGGGTTTGGTGAGTAAGTTGGCCCCAAATTTTTCTAAACCACCTTCAGGTATCGTGTCTGATGTGAATCCAGAGGTGAGCAGCACCTTAAGATCAGGATGGTTCGCCGTCGCCTTTTGGGCCAGTTCGTAGCCATTCATCCCCCCCGGCATCACCACATCGGTGAACAAAAGTGCTATTTCAGGGTGATCCCCGAGTATATCCAGGGCCTCTTTGGTATTATTGGCGGTGTAAGTGGTGTAGCCCAGTTCTGATAGATGTTGTTGCGCCAAATTAAGCAGGTTGGGTTCATCCTCGACGATAAGCACAGTTTCCGAGCCGGTTGGCATAGGGCCATTGAGCACCCCGGGCGGCCCTGTCAAACTGCTGGATATATCCTGGCGGGGTAGATAAATATGAATAGTCGTACCCATATCTACTTCGGAATAGACCTTGAGGTAGCCGCCGTAACGTTTAACAAATCCATAGACCATGGACAGACCTAGTCCGGTTCCCTTGCCTTCCTCCTTGGTGGTAAAAAAGGGTTCAAAGGCATGGTCTAAGGTTTCTTTGCTCATTCCACTTCCTGTATCGCTGATGGAGAGCATGATGTAGTCACCTGCCTTTGATCCGGGGTTCTCGGCCTCAAAATCTTGATCGAGGACTGTGGTTTTGGTCTCAATATTAAGGGTGCCGCTACCCGACATCGCATCTTTAGCGTTAATCACCAAATTGAGGATGGCATCTTGTAGATCATGGGGGTCGGTGACAGCCATCCATAGATCAGGGGCAAGCCTGTACTTTAGTTCAATTGCGGGTGTAATTGATCTTGTAATGATTGATTTCATGTCTTCAAGAGTGGCATTGACATCAATGCTTGCGCCCTCTTTAGGTCGGCTTCTTGAAAAAGCGAGCAGTTGGCGAGTGAGGTCGCGACAATGGAGTGCTGCCTTGGTCGCGATTCCAACCCATTGTTTGGGCTCCCCTTCAGTTTTGTGAAGATGGTCTAGAAAATCAAGATAGCCAATGATGATGCCTAGTTGGTTGTTAAAATCATGGGCTATCCCCCCTGATAGTTGGCCAACAACCTCCATTTTTTGTGATCGGCGTAGTATCTCTTCTGTTTTTTGTTGCTCGGTGATGTCTTGTATAATGGAAACAATGCTGATGATCTCGCCATCCGCATCGGTGAGCACGGTGTTATACCATTCGCAGGCCAGCAATTCTCCGTGTTTGTTCTGATTTTCGGTAACGCAACGCTGGCTACCCTTATTGGATAAAAGATCATTGGTGAGGTCGTGATATTGCTGGATTAAGTTTGTGGGCACGACCAATTCAGAAATGGTCCTATCCAGGGCCTCCAGTTTTGAATAGCCAAATATTTGTGCCGCTGCCGGATTCCAGTCGACTACCTTGGTGTCCGGTTTCCACTCAATGACCCCCAGGGGTGTCTGTTCGCGATATAGCCGCATGCGCTGTTCGTTGGCTGCCAGTGCCTGCTGGCTTTGGTACTCCTTGGTGATGTCACGGAACACCAGGATCACGCCATGGAGCTTGCCATCCTGCCCTCGAATGGGGGCGGCGCTATCGGCAATATGATATTCAGCGCCATTTCTGGCGATGAGGATGGTGTGATTTGCAAGCCCCACGATCTTGCCGTGTTGCAGCACCCTAAGTACCGGGTTGGCTACGCTTGTGCGGGTGAATGCATTGATCAGAGTGAGACTTTCGGTTAATGGAAGGCCGACTGCTTCGCTTTTCATTCTTCCCGTGAGTGTCTCTGCCACCGGGTTCATGTTCACTACTCGGCCAGTAATATCGGTGGCAATGACGCCGTCGCCGATGCTGTCGAGGGTCAATGCTAGGTGCTGTTCCCGATCCGCCAGTTCTGCAATGGCGGTATCCCGGTCTGCCTCACGGGCGTGGACCTGATCGGCCATATTATTGAAGGCCAGGGTGAGGTACCCGATCTCATCTTTGGCTTGTCCCGTGCTGGGTAGTTTTTCAATCTTATCGGGCAGATTGGAAACCGCTGAGGCGAGCGCCTGTAATTTTCTCGTTAGACCTGCCCCTATTGCCATTAGCAGACCAATGCTCAAGATAACTTCAATAATGGCGATGATGATGCCCTGCTGCCTGACTTCTCGTAGCGCTTTGGCAATAAAACGGGTATCCAGTTCAAAGCTGAAATAACCTATTTGCTGGCCCCCTAGCTCAATGGGAAAGGTTCTGGAAAAAGTGGGTAGTGTCCCACGGGCATCGAGTTGTGATCGCAGGCTAGCATTGGTGGTATCGGTTGAATGGGGTGTTCCTCGAAGTGCGATAAGCTTGCGATTGATGTCACTTACCGCAACGTAACTTAGCCCATGGTCATTCTGGACCCTTTTTAGCAATTCATTTAGTGTCGCAAGGTCTTCCTGAAAGAGCGGGCCTGCAACGCTGGTGTTGAGCAGAGGAACCATTTCCTGGATTCGATAATCAGTTTGATTTACTAAATGATCTTCTGTGAGGCGTGTACTGTTCCACACCAGCACCGACAGCATGGCCACCTCAACGAGGACGCTCGCCAGAACCAGTTTGTAGCGCAGGGAACGCCAACCGAAATTTTGATCTATCAATGTGCTAAACGGGATTTTAACAGGGTGACTAGAGGGCCGAGGCGCTGGAGATTATCTTCTGATACCGTTGCCAAACTTCCCCAACCCAGGTTGGTCTCGAACTTCAGAAGGTTTGCTTGACTCTCTGGGGACAGCACACTCTCTGTCAGCGCATTTAGGGTCTCATCCGAAAGCTTCGGGTTGGCGATAAACATGACATGAGGTACTTGTTTGGTCTTGGCGAGCAGCCGCAAGCCATTTTTTATTTTGGGCGACATGCGAAGATACAGCCCGCCTACGGCCACGGCGGCATCGGCTTTGCCCTCAACAACAGAAATCAGGGCGTTGTTGTGGGATGGGGTGTGCTTAACCGTGATGTCTTTGTCTATTACCAGGCCTTGTTCAATAAGGGCCAACTCACCGAGCAGAGTGATAGCAGCAAGGCGATCGGGTGTAGCCAACACGGTGCCTTTCAGGCTGGCTACATTTTTATAAGGCGCGTCTTTTCCTACCACGATGTCACCGGATAACTCCTTTGAGAATCCTGCGATGATGCGGTAGCCCCATTGCTTTTTGGCCAGGGCAGCAAAGTGGGGCGCGGTGATGAGAAAATCGTATTTCAAATCCTTAGTTCGCTGTATAAAGGTTTTAAAATCCGGTGCGGACTTAACCGTGAGCCTGGCATGGAGCGATTTTTCCAGGTGAGCTGCAAACGGGCCCCAGGTTCTGGTCAGGGCCTCTGGACTGAGATAGGGCAGTAATCCAAATCGATAGAACTGGACAGCGGTTTCATTTTGAATCGCGGGACCGGCACATATCGCCTGACCCCCTGCGAGCAGATATACCGCAAGGGCCATGGGCGGGAGTTTGAATACTCGTCTGTAATAAGACATGATTTGGGTGAATGATTTAAAAGTTAATGGGCCGCAAACCTAAAGGAACCTCTAAATGATGTTCAACCGCTAAGCCGAGAGTGTTGATTCAAAAGAAAATGCTGGGTGTTCTACCCTTTAAAGGGTACACCGAGGTTGGCGTTTTGGCGGTTCAAGTTTAATTGGTCAGTATCCCCCTAATAATATTATGTAGATTCCTCATACAGAGTAGGTGAATAGTTGGATCTTTTCCAGGAAACAAGTACACCAGAAAGAGGGCAGATAGGTTAGTCGGCGTCCGGCTAAGACTTAGAGTCCTGGTCTAAGAAAGGTTCTTGGCTGGAACCCTGGAAAGGCTGAGTCTAAGTTAGATCGTAGGTAGTAACTACCCCAATAAGGCCGTGCAATCCCAATCTAAGGGGTGGCTGTGTAGGTTATCCCACACAGCCACTTTGCACGGACTTATTGAGTAGTTACCGTAGGCATGTATAAGCAATTGAATTATATATTTATTTTACTACTTTGAATGGAGGGTTTTGGTTACAGTTCACCGTAGGCGTGGAGGCCGGACAAAAACATATTGACCCCTAAAAAGGCAAACAGGGTCACAAACAAACCCACCACCGACCACCAGGCCATAGGCGTTCCACGCCAGCCTTTGGTCAGGCGCATGTGCAACCAAGCGGCATAATTGAGCCAAACGATCAGGGCCCAGGTCTCTTTGGGGTCCCAGGACCAGTAACTGCCCCAGGCCTCGGCGGCCCACAGGGCGCCGAGTATGGTGGCCAGGGTAAAGAAGGCAAAGCCCAGGGCGATGGCCTTGTACTGGAGGTCGTCGATTACGGTTGCCTCGGGTAGTCGGGAGGCAAAAAATCCCTGCTCGTTTTCGCGCCCACGAAGCAAGTAGGCTACCCCCAGCATGGCGGCTATAGCGAAGCAGCCATAGCCGACAAAATTGGCGGGCACATGGATCTTCATCCAGTAGGATTGCAGGGCCGGCACCAGGGGTTGGATGACGTGGGCCTCCTTACCAAAGGCGTACCACAACAAAAAGCCCACGGCGGCGCTGATGATGAGCAACACGAAAGCCCCCAGGGCCTTGGTGCCGCTGCGTTGTTCATAATAGAGATACAGCAAGGCGGTGATAATTGAAAACAGGATGAATACTTCGTAGAGGTTGCTCACCGGGATATGGCCGTAATCCGGGTTGATTAAATAAGACTCCAGCCAGCGCACCATGAGACCCACCAAACCCAGGGTCGCGGCGCACCAAGTCAGGCCGCTGGCGACACGGTTGATGAAATCTGATTGAGCAGTGAGTCCCCAGAAGTAAGTTACCGTAGCCATGACAAACAGGGCGCTCATCCACATCACCGCCGACTGGCTGGCAAACAAAAAACGCAAGAAAAAATTCTGCTCGCCCTGGATGATGTCACCACCGTAGAGCCACACCGCAAATAGGGACAGGGCGCCCACGACCAGGACCAGGCGCTGGATCGGACGCCAGTTCCAGCCCAGAGACACCGTGGCGATCAGGGTGCCGATCAGGATCATGACCTCGTAGATATCCATATATTCGGAATATCTGAGGTAGGCATATACCGCCCCCAGGGCCAGGACCGCAGCCCATAGACCGTCTGGTAGGGTGAGTTTTTTCCAGAACGGCAGCACCGTAAATTCATTAACGTCCATGACTTCTTGGGGGGTACTCATGTTATGACCTCGTAATGGTTGGGCCAGACTTTTGGTTGTGCGTCTTTATCTCTGCATCCAGGGCCAATTGAATCTGCTCAAATTCCCGTGCAAAATCCGGGGACTTTCGGTTGTCACTGCCACCGTATAGTACTGTCGCACCTTGGCTTGTATTTGTCACCATTACCCAGACCCGGCGTGGGTGAATATAGAACAGCATAAAGATCCCCACTATCAGCAGTGCACACCCCAGATAAACAATATATTTGCCTGGAGACCGGGTCATCTCCAGGCCGGTGGCCTCAATGTGTTTATAGTCCAATAACTGCAAATAAATGGGGGCATCGTAGCCAGGGATGGCAGTCAACGCGGTCACTGCATCATCGTAGAATTGTTCCTGACGTGAAGTCAGTTGATCGTTCTTGTAGGTGCCGGCCTCACGTAACATGCGTTCAAACAGTCCGGCCAGCTGCACCCGGACGATACTCATATAAGCGGCAAATCCATTCGCTTGTTTCTCCTCGGGGAAATTTTTGGAAACGACTTGTTCGATGGCGGGAAAGCCCCCTTGGACAAACATGCGTCCCAAGCTAATGGTTCGGTCAATGATCTGTTGCCGCAGTTTGGGGTCCTTGTCGGTGGCCACCGACAGGGCGGTATCGGCAATCTGCCCGGCGACCTTGCGCATGGCCCTGTTATCGTGCAGCAGCTCCAAAAAGCGCATAAAATATTTAACGGAACCATCCGGCCCTACGGGTAGGTAGATATAGTGGAACTCCTCCCCAGGGGAATTGCGCACCCCGCTCAACAAAAAGAGGCGGCCTTCTATCATGGTTGGAGACATATAGTTGTTGTACTCCAGGGCACGACCATCGTTACGTCGTAATTTGAACTGAAAACTCGGGCCGACATTCTTGAAGTCCTTGTCACCGGATTCTTTGGCCAGATTATGGATATTGAATTTGCGGAAGTTCTCAAATTCCACCACCAGTTTGGCTTCGCCAATTTTTATCTCCGTGTTGCGTTTAATTGTGCCCTCGAGCGTGAAGCTCTTGTCCCGAGAGGATTCCAGGGGCCAGGCACGTAGTTTGAGTTTTGAACCGCCGTCACTAAAGCTAGCCTGGTAGATGGTAATGCCCTTATAGGTGAGTGGATGATTGACAGAAATGGTCTGTTCAATGGGTTTGGCCAGATCATCGTCATGGATCACCAGATCACTTTCAAAGGACTTGGGCTGACCATTGTCGTAGTGGGTAATTCGAAAATCTTTTACTTCCACGGTAAAGGGCAGGCGCTGTACCAGTACACCGTCGCGCACACTGAGAAATACAAAACTGGCGGCTTGGTTCTCCGGGATAGTGATATTCCCTCGGAAAGAAGCGTTATCTTTGGGTAGAAAACTTTTTTCGTCCATCTGGGAAACGGGCACATCCCGAGTTTCAACCAGGATATTTCCCAGTCGTTCGCTCACCATGATGGGGATATTGCCATCCAGTAATCCACCGACGCATATCACGACAATGGCGACATGGGTAAAGATATAGCCGAGTCGATTGTAGACGCCCCGTTTGGCCGCCAGAGTAGTTGTGGCGTCCTGAGTGTTACGCCTGACTTTATAACCACGATTGATCAGTATCCGCTCAAGAGTATCAATAGGCACAGCAGCTTTGTCCCCTAGCTGCCACTTTGCCTTAAGGTGAAAGGCGCTAAGGGATTTGCGGCTAATGTGTTCCCGCCACTGGCGCATTTCCCGCAGCATGATCGGGGCGTTGCGATAAATACAGGTGCTGGTAGAGGCTACCAGAAAGGTGAGAATGAATAAGAACCACAACGCATGGTAAACATCGTAGAGCTGTAGCGCGTCGAAGACTTCGAACCAGAACGGACCAAATTTAATAATGTAGTCGTTGTAGGGTTGGTTCTGTTGTAAGACAGTGCCGATGATTGATGCAATGGCGATGGTCACCAGCAAGGTAATGGCCAGATTCATGGAGCCAAAAAATCCCAACAACTGTTTGGTGCTGTTATGTTGGTGTCGCTTGGATGGTGTGTCGGTTACCATGGGCTACTGAGATCGCTTGTGTATGGTCTTTATTAATGCAGGATGTGCTAACAGACGACTAAAGGGGATGACGTTGTTGCCATCCCTTCTTAACCAGGGTATGGGGTCTAGTGTAGTGTCCTAATTTGATCGTATATTATCAAGAGTTCTCTGGTTCCCACGCTCCCGCGTGGGAACCAGGTGCTAAAACGATTAATATATGGTTAATTCAGGACACTACACTAGATAACCAATAATTGAGGCTCGATCGGGCACATCTTATATAACAGCTGCCTCTTGGAGGTCAATTTGGCCTGATGGTGGGCCGCCTTGTGACCTGAGGGTAAATCCGTCACAGTGTACTGATGTCCTTGTTAACCGCAAACCCACGTTTTGTTCTGGGAGCCCACAAACTGACCCAGTGTCCAGAGGATGAGGGTTGGGAAGTGGCCTTTGCTGGTCGCTCCAATGTGGGTAAATCCAGCGCCCTCAATACCATCACCGGGCGTCGTTCCCTGGCCCGTATCAGTAAGACCCCGGGGCGCACCCAGCAGATTAATTTTTTTATTCTGGACGAGGGTGAGCGTCGCCTGGTAGACCTACCGGGCTATGGTTATGCCAAAGTCTCCCACGCCATGCGTAGGCATTGGGACCAGACCCTGGAATACTACCTCCAGTCCCGCCAGAGTTTGCGGGGGTTGGTACTGATTGTGGACAGCCGCCACCCCTTAAAGGAGTTTGATCGGCGTATGTTGGTTTGGTGTAGTCAGGTTCAGATGCCGGTCCACGTATTACTCACCAAGGCCGATAAACTGAGCCGCTCTCAGGCTCAAGGGGCGTTGTTAGGTCTGCAAAAGACTCTGAGAAATGATTTTTCTGGGGCCAGCGCCCAGCTGTTTTCGGCCCCCAAGCGCCAAGGCGTGGAGGAGGTCAGCCAGCGATTGGAGGGCTGGTTGGCCTGGGATGCTGTGATCTAAGGCCAAGGGGAAAAAGTTAAAAAAATGCCCCGGATTGAGGGATGGACAAATCCGGGGCAAGTGTGTGGTGCCGGCCTAGCCGACACCACCCGCTCAGGGAGGAGGAGCGGGTTAGACGGTATTCCATACCGTCTAACCAGTATAGACGCAAATTTGCTCTATAGGTTCCGGGGCCGACGAAAATAATTGTATCGAAAAGGGGCTCAAATCTTAAAAAACCGATAATCGGTTGGTGGATAATGTTAAGGGCATTTCTATTAATCCCCTTTTCCTTCGGGAGTACCCCCTAGGGCATAAAAGGGCGAGGGGATTAATAGAATCGCTCTTAATTGCCCTAAAACCCACACAATTTTTGTGTTTTTAAGGGTGGGTTTAAACAAAACAGCATTTTTCACCATAGGCGCAGAGGCCAAGACACGCCTATCTCTAGCATTAGAGTACATGCTGTGAAATGGTCTAATTATAACGGACACCTCGAAAAGAGTCATAAGGGAAAAGCATGGCTGATATAACACAACACGAATGCAATGCCATCGCAAAAAAACTCAATCGCCGCCCCAGAAAATTACTGGGCTTTAAAACTCCGGAGCAATGTTATGCATCAGTCTAAATTTTTTTGTTGCACTTCAAACTTGAATTCAGGCGCTTTTTTTGGCGCCATTATTTTTTTATAATACTTTTATATGCCTGCTCTACTAATGTAACAGCATAGTCTATGTCTTCCTTAGACCCTATATTCAATACTTTATCAAAAGTCCATGCGGGTGTTCTTTTTATGCTCTTTGCAACCCCTCTTTCATCTGAAAATATAGACTCATCCATTTTTAAATTAATTTCCAATGAATCATTCGTAACCTTTACGGTACAAAAATTTTTCAGCGCGGAAATTTGGTAAGTTGTCCATTTTTTTCTATGCACTTCTTTTACTTCAGGTGCAAGACAGCAAATTTTCTCTCCCAGCTTAAGGAAGACATCTTTCAAATTATCTGATGTGTTTTCAAGATGTTTTTCAACAGAAACAGTTTCCCATTTAAAAGTCCATTTTTTAGCCTCTTGCTCCAATTCCTCTTTAGTGAATGATTTGAATGAATGTACATGATCATCTGTAACCGTACTGTTCTTACAATAAGTTTGGAAAGGAATAGCCCTTACCTCCCCATGCTTTGATAAAAAATTCACGATTTCAAGTAAAGGGTTTGTTTCTTTCATCGGATCTCCTACCTCATCAATAACAATAATGATCCCCCAATTCTTGACTATTGATTTCAACCTCTCTTTATCAATTTTATTCGACCCTGGTAATTCATCATAAAACTCACCAACTAGTTTTTCTGTTGTGCTTTCATTGTCCAAAGCCATAATGAAATTCGTTATTTGAGGCAGAACATGTTTTTTTAAGCTATGACTTATAAGCTCAACTTCAATTAGATATAATTTATTTTTGACCAAATCAATAACGTAACCATCTGGTATGGTTCCAAAACCTGACTTGCTACTAATCTTTCTTTTCAGATCAAAATATACAGTATCCTTGCCAAATATTTCGCAGGAATGTTCTACCACCATTCTTTCTAGTTCATTTTCATTTTTGTATTTATAGAGATGGTAAGTACCATCTCTTGTGACTATGACTGATTTTTCGGACATTTTTTATTCCTTACCGATATATTAATTAAAAATGAATTTACAATTATTTTGAGCGCATAACGAGCCTGTAGAAAAACCGGGCTTAAAAAGCCTGACCCAGGCCGCAATTGAGTTTTCGCTTTCAAGATATTTAGCATCTGAGTAGATCGGTTCTTTTCTGGAATGTCATTTTTCTGTTCCTTATCCATATCCCAGCGCATATCGATGGACCTTGAAGATGTTATGAATCATTGTGATTAACTGCCACTGAGCATTCACTTTGGTTTTGCCTC
>DRJZ01000148.1 GCA_011052015.1 Acidiferrobacteraceae bacterium
GAGCCTGCCGATGACCTCTTTCACTTTATCCCGGCGTACAGCGCCGATTTTATCCACCATGACTTCGCTGGCCTTGTCCAAGCCATTTTCTGTTGATGGTTCGACCGGTAGTCTGAATAATGGGGTCTTTATGGTGTGGCTCGTTAGTGGACATAGGACGATGCTGGCGTGGGTTTCGTTTGCCAAGTCTGTTTGAACAACAACAGCGGGGCGGGGCTTTTCGTGGTCGCCAGAAAAAGCGGCCAGGACGACATCCCCGCGTTTTACCACCTCCAGCCTTCTGTTTCGGCCATGTTGATGTCCAGGGCGTCCATTAATTCATTGCTGTCCGCTGTGCTGGCCAGAATAGACTGCCGACGAAGCTCCTTGGCCAAATCCGGGCTGCGTGTGTCTGGGACCCAGATTTGTACAGGTCGCAGGCCGCGGTTTTTCAGCTTGTTGCGATGGCGGCGGACCTTTTCTCGAATAGACATGGACATGGTAAATGCTCCGCTAAAGGTTACATGTAACATAGCATGGTTTTCGAGGGACGCAACAGATAATAAACCAGCAGACACCGCCCTGGTCTATTTTGGCCGATGCCAAATAGCAGGAATTAAACTCAGTGGGCGATCAGCTTAGGTCCAATTGAGTCTTTATTGCTTTATCTATTCCGGCCATTTCCAGCCGGGATATCACGCCGTATCGCTTTATCAATCTCAGCTTGCTGACGGTGGCAATCTGGTCCGCCATGGCTTTTGCCTTTTTGCCTTTTACTTTGACATAGGCTTCGCTTGGGTAGAGGCGATCTACATTGCTGGTCAGCGGAATGACCTGAACGCGATTGAGATAGGTATTAGCGGCGTCGTTGCTGACAATGACCGCCGGTCTCTGCTTTTGGATCTCGCCACCAGCGGCTAGATCGAAACCGACCCACCACACCTCACTTCGCTTCATGTATTGCATCCCGCAAGGTAGCGTCTGCCCAGTCCAGGGCTTCGGCCTCCCGCTTTTCGTCTTCCGCCATCTTTTTGTACTCCATTTCCAACTTCGGCCTTATCACATGGGGGCGCACGAGATCCTCCACAAACCGGCTGATTTTTCCGGGTCCGACTACTTTCTTAAGACCTTCGTACACTTCTTCATCGACCGTGATGGTCAGTTTTTTCTGCATGGCAACCCCCCAAATACTTATGACACGTATAGTATACGTGTTAGTCGAGGGGATCAACTGGAATGAAATGGGTGGAATGAAAGCGGGGCACGCGTCATTTTTCTTTCTATATTCCTGCATTTTTAAAAATTGAGCATAACGCCGCGTTGATTTGCCTAGGGGCACTCAGCGTAGTGTCCACCCAAGTGGACAAGTCCAGTGGCATATTGGCGAAGAGACGGACTTGGTAAGCAAGATGATAAATACTCATTCAGGAGGAACAAAATGTTGAATTCAATAAAAGCGATGTGTTTAGGTGTGGTGCTGCTACTTGCGGGGTGCTTGGAAGGCGGGCCTGGCCTTTCCAATGTGCGGCCGGGCGGTGGTGAAAACGAAGTGGTCAGTGGGTCCGCCGGGGAGGCTGGGTCGAAGGGTACGGCAGCGCTTCGCCGTTGTGCCAAGCCTATTGGTACCGCAGCGCTTAGCGAAGATAGTTCGAATCAGGCGATTCTGGTGCAGTACGGCTTGCCATCCTCACCCATGCCTCTTATGCGCCTGTTGATGCAGCAATCAAACTGTTTTCGTGTAGTGGATAGGGGTGCAGGGCTACGTGCGGTGCAGCAGGAGCAGGCACTCGCCAAGCAAGGCATGCTACAGGGCGGTAAATCACATCGTGCACAGTTGGTGTCCGCCAAGTATACGATTACACCGAACGTGGTGTTTTCGGAGAACAATGCGGGTGGTGCCGGAGCCGGTCTAGCCACCTTGGGCTCATTTTTAGGACCTCTTGGGATGATTGCCGGGGCCGTGGCCGGTAGCATGAAATTCAAGCAGGCCCAGGTTCTGCTGTTTGCCACCGATAATCGAACCGGTGTTCAAGTCGCAAGTGCCACGGGCACCGGTAAGGCCACCGATGTCGGTATCGGCGCAGGGGTGTTGGGTACGACTTCGGTTGGTGCCGGTGCCTGGGGTAACACCAACGAAGGCAAAGTCGTTGCGGCGGCCTTTGTTGATGCCATCAATCAACTGGTGGACCAGATGCAACATCGTTGAGAAGCGCTCTGTAGCGTAGTAAAGCAGGAGCTCGTTTTGGACAGGGACGTCCACCCTTTGTTTATTAGAAGATATGGGCACATCTATCTATTTATCCGTTGCACCAGCATCTCCTGATATTGAGTTGCCCGCTAGGATTTTTGGCCTTGTTGAAAGATGAATTAAACTACGTTCTTTTGTGGTTAAGCATGATGTATGGAACGAGGCTGCTAGAGGGCGAGATTGATCGTAATCAGCTTCGTTCTGGTTGGGATTGGTTTTACAACCGTGTTAAAAACGATCTGATGAAACTTAACCCGTCAGTTGCATAAATTCGTAGTCACACCCGCGAAAGTCTCTTTGTTGACAGGCGCTGCATATGTCATCTCCATGGGGTTGGACTTCACCCATAGTGTGGATCCAGCCACACGCCTGGAAGGCCTGCATAGAAACCGTAGGGTGGGCACTTGTGCCCACCGCGTATCGGTTAACTCCCGATCATGTCATTGCGCGTTGCGTTGCGTGGGCATGAATGCCCACCCTACACGGGGCGATTGATACAATAATTGGGTTGATTATCCCGGTTCATTCTATATTCCACTCTCTTAGAAGGTGCATCAAGTATGGACTTTGAAACAGCGTGCGCGATCATAAACGTTATACATAATACCTCACTACTGTCTCGAACAACGGCCCATAATACCTTCTATAGATGACTGCAATATATTAAGCAGAAATATGGCCAAGGCGGGTGAAGATGTTGCTTGGCGGACTGTCCTGGGTGAGGATCGAAAAAACATCGGTGATTTTGCCTGTTATCTCCATTGTATTCTTGGCCTGAGATCGCGATAATAAAAGCCCCGCTAAGGAATCGTAAGCTGGCAGTTATCGACCTTATCGTGAGCACGGATATACGTTTGTCGAAATCGGAAACGCCATAGGTCTACATTGCTCTTCCATATTGCGCTTGCTGCTATTCAGCCCGAAAAAGCTCCGGCAGCACGGCGGGGAGCGTGCCTTTGGCAAAGTCGCCGATGTTGCGGGTCACGATCACGGAAACGCCGGCTTCCAGGGCGGCTGCATGACAGACAGCGTCTTCAAAATCACTGAATGGGCTGTTCAAAGCCTGTCGGGTCGCCGCATCCGTCACGGGCGCCACACGCATTTTGGCTAAGAGGTCAGAAAGAACGGTCCTGCTCTTTTTCGAGTCGAGTTGTCGCGTAAGTAAATAGTCCAGCGTGGTGATGGCGTGCCCTGCAATGTATCCCTCCACCTTCCCTTGACCGACCGCATCGAGAGCCGCCGCCGAAGCCGAAAAATGGGGTTCCCGCTTCAGGAGAACGTCAAGGAGCACATTGGTATCGTATAGGACTTGCTTCACCGGTGTTTGGCTTCGAGGTGGTCCAGATAGTTCCGATGGATTTCCTCATCGGTCGGCGCCTTCCCGTTACTCGAGGCGACGCCCGCCAGACGGCGGGTCCAGCCACTCAGGCGGGGAGGCGGGCCTTTTTCGGGCAATTGAGCGAAGAACTCCGCGACGGCCTGGGAAAGTGGGATATGGCGCATCTTGGCCCAGGCCTTGGCCCGTTTAATGAGTTCTTCGTCCAAACGGAGCGTAAGTTTGGTCTGCATGGCGGAAACCTTTGACGTATGGATATATCATATATGTACGTCATGCATGGTGCTGTGTCAAGGTCTCAACCTACCACTAGGCCGGAAACGGGGTACGCGTCCTGCGCTGGCTATAGCCATCTTTTCTATTCGCCCTTTTCCCATCATTTTTTCCGCATTCCTGCATTTTAAAAAATTGAGCATGACACCGCGTTGATGCACCTGAGGGTCTCTCTGCTTGTTGAGTGTCCACCCAAGTGGACAAATCCGGTGGCATATTGTTGTGCTTTAAAAATCCGTGTACCCGGGACGTTGTTCTTGTAAACGCTCCCTGAGCAGGGTTCAGCAGGAGCGTCCTTACTCTAACTGAGGGAGAAAGATGGGACGCCATGATTTTGCCGAATACCTGAAACAACGCATTGATGAGATTGGGATAAGCCGTAAGGCCTGTGCAATGCGAGCCGGGATATCCCGCTCTGCACTTTATAAGTTGTTGAGCGGAGACGTGCTTCATGTGCGGTTGACAACCCTGGAGGGATTAGCCAGGGCGCTTAAGGTTGACTATCTGGAACTGGTTCAGTTGTTAAACAACGGAAAGCATTACTGAGTGAGGTATCAGGTACGGCTATGACTAAAAAGTGGAGTTCCAGAAGAGCCAAAACTTACGATGCAGTGTGTTTTAAAAACTCGAACTCACACAGCGTTGTACCGTATGAACCTACAAATAGAGGAGGAAGTTAAATGCGTATAGTAAAAGGTTTGGCCATTGCAGGCACAATGTTCGTTCTTACTGCTTGTGGTGGGGGTGGTTCCACATCGAGTGGAGGGGGCAGTGGTTCCGGAGGGGGTGGAGGCAGTGGGTCAGGAAGCGTAAGCCTCGTTGGATATTGGTCTGGCACGGTTCGTTCCGGTATTGAGGGAACAATGGATGCGGTGATGAGCGTGGATCGGGTATCGGGTTCCTCGCTTAATGGTGTATTGGCCATTAACCAGTCGCTTTGCATACCAGGTGGTTCCACGACAGGTACGGTAAACGGGAGCTCGATTACCTTCAGCGGGCGTAACCCATTTGGTGGAAATTTTACCGTGTCGGGTAGCGTGTCGGGTAACCGATTTACGGGTAGTTACAGTTCGGTTGGAAGTTTCTCATGCAACAGAAGAGATACCGGTACGATCTCCCTTACCAAGATAAACTACTAAGCGTGATAGTGGGGTTTAGGTAAATGGATTGCAACGAGACAAGGATGTCTATATGCCGACCAAAATCGGCCATTACAGTGTTTACAGGGGCGTATTAAAAAAGTGGTTTTATCTGGCGTTGTTATTTCTAGGGAAGCTCTGATTAATTCCTGTTCGTCATTCTCGCGAAAGCGGGAATCCAGTAATACATTGATCTTACTGCTCTGGATTCCGGCTCTTCGCTTCGCTACGGCCGGAATGACGAATTAATCAGAGTTTCCCTAGGTGACAACCGGAGAAAGGCCAAATAATGATGTCCATGATGTTGATGATTCTGTCTGACATTTACCGCGCTGTTGCAGCCCTTATGGATTTACCTCGCGTGATAGGCAGAAAACTTGAAGGTTTGTCAGAGTTTGATGTGGCCTGCATCACGAATTTTGAAAACAAGATGCAGAAAAACTTTATGGGATTGTTGTCAGGCAACAAGGATTTTACCCATGGCCTCCGGTTTTCGGTCGGTCGGTCTGTGAGGCGGGTATTCCGATTGCAGGGATTTACAGTTTCGCCTGTTTGTAATTTTGGCCGTGTTATTGAAAAAAAAAGAGAGAAGATGGCGCTAAATGCTTTCCAGAAAATTGAAGTTCCTGGGTTATAGAGGCTGGGTAGAGATCCTCTAGACAAGAACCACCTACTGGGCATTTATAAACGGAGGATTTGCATTATGAAAAAGTCATGTAGCAGAAATAGATATCAAATTTTGTTGGCAGCGGGATTGTTAATTGCCGTTGCAGGTTGCAACCAGAATAATACGGTAGACCATGCAGCTAATAAGCAGTTGGTCGTTATGGCAAAGAAAGACTGTGGGGTGTTTAGTGATGGCATTGGCTTTTATGTTTGTACCCATGGTTATGCGCAAAAGTTATTTTGGACTAAAAGCAGCAAAGGTAAGCCAAAAAAGGACGATATTATGACGATATCGACCGATTCGGGAATTTATGCCTATGGCATGGATTTCTCTACAACGATGGGTGTTACCGGTGGCTTGAGTGTTGCATTTCCTGCGCCACCGCTTTTGGCGGGCTATGGGTTTGGTTATGTTGGTGACGGGAGTAAGAGCCTTAATCGTTATTGGGCAGCCGACTTTCTGCCTGTCAAAGGCTATGAGGCAGAGGTCTATAAGATTATTTTTCGTGGGCCGGTTGGCTCGCTTAAGGATGGCAACCTTGAATATCAATATATGGCTTTTTTATTGCCAGGCAACAAGGCCTATTATTTCAAATATGACTCTGAAAAGAAAAGACAGCAGGAAAAATTGCTCAGAGAGAAGGTGTCGTCCGCGCTCTCTAATGCAGGTCGGACCTATGCCGGGGTATTGATATCAAAGGCGCTGATCTTTGATGAAAAAAGACTGCCCTTTAAAATACGGTTTCTGACATTCGACCAAAATACCGGGGAGGTCGTGGCGGAGGCATCTGGAATCGGGGAGGCCGAAGTTATCGTTTTCAAGGGCAAACTGCTTGACTACGACCACCTCAAACTTGCCACGGAAGATGGCAACGTACAGTGGGACCTGGAATTGACGGATAATAGGGTATTTTCCGGATTCTATGGGACTCAAGATGGCTTGACGAGCAAAAGGGTGGTGATCACTCTTCTGGATTCTGCGAAGTCATAATATTTTTATGTTCGTTTGATGCAATGAAGACTTACAGGACCTACGATGAGGAAAGGCAGATTAAAGAAATCGTAGGGTGGGCACTTGTGCCCACCGCGTACGGATCAACTCTCCCGATCATGTCATTGCGCATTGGGTTGCGTGGGCATGAATGCCCACCCTACACGGGGCGATTTATACAATGATTGGGTCGCCAGCCACTTCGCACCCAATGGCATCTGGTGCGTCTTACGGTGGAAGGCATCTAATCCACTATAAACCCAGCCCAATCTTATTGAAAAATATTTGCCATTATCCTGCATTTAATACAAAATATTTAACAATCTTGCCAAGAGGCTGGTTTGTTAATGGAAGAAAATTCCCAGAAGCTGTCCGCGGTGATCATCTTTGGGAGCTCGGACCCCCAGGAATCCTGCGCTATAGCCAGGCAATTACGGGAAATATATAAGCCGCTATGCACAGGAATAGTGTTAGTACAGCTTGGTGCGGAAAAGCATTAATGAAATACCGAGTGATCGTTGAATAAGATGAGGGCGGCGTCTTTGTGGTAGAAGTACCCGCGTTGCCGGACCGCATCACACAGGGTGTGGTACGGAAGGAAGCGCTGAAGAATAATCAGGAAGCCATAGAGGCCTGCTTTTATTGAGACCTAAGCTACTGTGTAAAATGAGGTGCTAGACTTGGTTCTGTATTACCAAATAACCTCAATTTCGTAGTCGCGGAGTCTCCGGTCTTTGCTGATTAATATAAGATTTTCGGTTTGAGCCTGGGCGATGAGCATTCGGTCGAATGGGTCGCGATGATGGAAAGGTAATACAGCCAGTACCGTACAATGCTCTGGGCGTAGGGGGAGGCTTGAAATAGCATTAGCCCGCATGAAGCCTTGCAGTTTTTGCATCCAGTTTTTCCCCAGGTCCAATTTGCCGAGGCTAATTTTTATCCCCAGCTCCCAGGAAGAGAGTATGCTGGCATAAACTGTGTTGTTTGCGTCTTCCAGTAATGAATTGGCTTTTGATGACAGCCGATTGGTCTGGCTGCTCATCCAGATAAGCGTGTGGGTATCTACCAACAAGTCCATTAGGAGTAGTCTTTGAAGTCGTCCAGTGGTTCGTCGAAGTCTTCCGCCATGTATTTAACAAAACCCTTTAACGTTCCTAGATTGCGTTTACGTCGGGCCTCATATATTACCTCGAGACGAACCGTTGGTTCGTTGTTGCGGGCTATGATGACTTCTTCTCCCGCCAGGGCCCGTTCTATAAGACGGGATAGTTGGGATTTCGCCTGATGTACGTTGACTTGCATGGTTATGCCTCCTGTTAGCTAATAGCATAGCTAACTAGTTGAGATCGTGCAACCGCAGGAAAGTGTTTGTTGGCGTAGCGCTACGCGTTTCACCGCATGGCATTATGGCATTCTGCCCGTTCCCGGTTTGCGCGATCAAGATGGAAATTGCGGAACGAGGTTCGCTGTAGCGATGCTATAACTGGTACGGTAAACCCATGATGGATTTTCTGCTCGGCGCGGAAAAGCCGAAGGAGGTTGATTAATGAACTACCTCTATTGCATTCGCCGAACCACATGGCCCCAATATCCTGTCCCATTCGTAAGATTAGAGTGGGCAAACGGGGCCACGCCTACTCGCCGATCGCCCAGGCTCGCTGTTTCGGGCAGAGGCAAACTACATTGCTTGTTAGCGGAAATGACCTGAGTACGCTAAGAAGACGACAAGGATGCCGCCCTCGGCGTTCAGGAATTAAGCGGATGCTATTTCATTCATCATCTCATAGAGCGATATGGCCGTTGTATTATGCCCCATGGAAAATCTATCCTGTCCCGCATAGACTACAAAACGCCGTGTCGTATCCACATCTGCGCAGGCAGTGTAAAACCCTTTTGATAATGACGGAGTAGAGCTGCGCTTGATCTCAATTGCCCATTTCTCCTGATTTGGGAATTCAAGGAGCAGATCAATTTCTGCCCCGCCTGGTGTTTTATAAAAGAAGGGAAAAACATGTCCGGGGGTTGCAGACAAAATATTCTCAATCACAAATCCCTCCCAACTACCACCGACAATGGGATGCCCCAAAAGATCATTTATTGTTTGGATATGAAGCAGAGCGTGTAAGATTCCGCTGTCCCTGATATAGACTTTAGGAGAACGGATCAAGCGCTTTCCCGTATTGGATGACCAGGGCGGAAGGCGGCGAACAAGAAGCAGATCCACCATAAGATCAAGGTAACGAGCCACGGTCGTTCCACTTACGTTCAGGTTTCCGGCCAGCTGAGACGCATTTAGAATACCGCCTTGGCAGTGAGCCAGCATGGTCCAGAAGCGGCGCAGGGTTTCTGCCGGGATACGGGGGCCAAGCTGTGGAATATCACGTTCCAAATATGTGTTGATAAAATTTCCGCGCCATTCAGAACTCTCCTTTTTCGAAGCAGCCAATAAGCTTAATGGAAAGCCACCGCACAGCCAGAGTTGATTGATGGAGAGATCAGAGTTTTTCTTGTTCCTGTATTCAAGATATTCCAAGACATCTACAGGATGTAATTCAATATAGGCAATACGTCCCGCCAAGGTTTCACTAGATTGTTTGAGAAGGTCAATCGAAGCCGAACCCAGAAACAAAAACTGTCCGGTATTGTTGCCCCGGCGGCGTTCTTCATCAATGATGCCCCGAAGTGGTGCAAAAATTTTCGGCGCACGCTGGACTTCATCCAGAATATTCAATTTGTCCCGGTTTTCCGCATGAAAAATTTCAATATCAGTGATCTTGGCGAGATCGCGTGATTTTTCAAGATCAAGATAGATAGAAGGTTGCAGATCTGCAATGCCAAGGGCAAGGGTCGTTTTGCCGACCTGACGCGGCCCCATAAGGGCTACTGCCGGGTTCTTGGCTATGGAGGATTCGATTTCTTTTTGAATTCGACGCTTTATCATCCAATCAAATATAACATATAATATTAAAATTGCGTAGATGAGCTATATCGACTTACGCCCAGGCTCGCTGTTTCGGGCAGAGGCAAACTGCATTGCTCGTCTGCGGAACGGCCTGAACGCGATGTCAGACCTGAACGCGATTGCGCTGGGAAGCGCCCGGCGTGTATCATACACATTAATATACACATTCAAGAATGCCACCATGCGTACCAACATAGTTCTCGACGATAACCTGGTCAAAGAGGCCTTTGCCCTGACCCATGTCCGCACCAAGAAGGCGCTGGTCGATCTGGCGCTCAGGGAGTTGATCCGCGCGAAAAAGAAGAAAAACCTGCTTGAGCTAAGTGGAAGGCTGGAATTTCAACCGGATTACGATCACAAGGAGATAAGGACGATGCGGGATGGTACTGGTTGATACCTCGGTGTGGGTGGATGTCTTTCGCGACAAGAGCGGCAAAACCGGTAAGGCTCTGGAGCGATGGCTGGATTATCGGGATATCGTTTTGTCTCGTTTCAATCAACTGGAACTGCTTCAGGGCTGCCGGGATGAGAAGGAATGGAGTCTGCTGGCCCCGTATCTGGATAGCCAGGACTACCTTGAGGCGTCGCCGACGACCTGGCCGGCGGCTGCCCGGATTTATTTCGACCTGCGCAGGAAGGGGTTGACGGTGCGCAGTCCAATTGATTGCTGTATTGCTCAACTGGGCGTGGAGCACAAGGTGTTGCTGCTGCATAACGATGTGGACTTCGAGACAATCGCCTCGGTGCGGCCGCTACAGCAGTCGCGCTGGTCTGGGGGTGGATGAGTGGAGTCCATTACGGAGTGATGGAGGCTTTCCACACAGCCTCGAAGGCCGGAATCCATTGGTTTCATCGATTTCCTGGATGCCGGAACAAGTCCGGCATGACAATGCACAGTTAACGGGAGTGCGACCGAGCCAGGTCGATTATTCTAGCGGGTGGAAACCCCGCGCTCCACTTTAATCAGCTTGGCAGCGTCTCGGTGGAGTACGCACACAGCCATTGGGTTGAACATTCCCAAATTGGGGTTTATCATACCCAATATGGGAATGCAGAAGCGAACAACCAAGAAAGCGATCCTGGTCGAACGGACCGGGATCGCCGATGTTCTTTTCACCAAGGTACAACAGCGTGTGCTGGGTGTGTTGTTTGGGAATCCGGGGCGGAGTTTTTACGCGAATGAGGTCATCTCTCTCGCGGATTCCGGCACAGGCGCGGTCCAACGGGAATTAACCCGCCTTGAATCGGCGGGATTGGTGACTGTTACGCGTATTGGTAAACAGAAGCACTATCAGGCCAATCCGGCGGCGCCAGTTTTTGAGGAGTTACGCGGCCTGGTGCTGAAGACTTCAGGCCTTGTCGATGTGCTACGTGCCGTGCTAGTGCCATTGGCGGGGCAGATTGCTGCTGCGTTTGTCTACGGTTCTGTGGCCAAGGGACAGGACACCGCAACGAGTGATATCGATCTGATGGTCATCAGCGATACCCTGACGTATGCAGACATTTTTGCCAAACTCGAAGAGTCTGCGAACCGGCTTGGGAGGCCAGTGAACCCCACGGTGTACTCCCAGGAGGAACTCAAAAAACGTGTCAAACAGGACAATGCATTCGTCAATCGAGTATTGTCGCAACCCAAACTGTGGCTGATCGGAGAGGAGCATGGTTTCACCGCTTGAAAACTTGTGTGGACCAGGCAGATCGCTACAAAAGGAACCGCCGGATGCAAAGGAATTCGTTGGCCTTCAGCGTTCTGGTCTGACGCGTTTACGAGACGCGGACCATGCCGGTTTATCTCTGGAGGGGCGTTTTGATCTTGCCTACAACGCGGCACACGCGCTGTGTCTTGCGGCCTTGCGTTGGCATGGCTACAGGCCGGGCAACCGTTACATTGTTTTTCAGGTGCTGCCGCATACCCTGAAGTTGGGACCGGAAGTCTGGCGTGTGTTGGCCAAGTGTCACGATGTTCGCAATCTTGGCGAGTATGAGGGTGACCTGAATGTGGACGAGCGGTTGGTTGCGGATCTGATTACGGCCTCCCAGGCTGTGGCCGACGCGCTTGATGGTTTACCGCCACTCGAAGGAGTAGGGTAAGCATGTCTAAGCCCAAACAGGGCGAACATAGCATGCGCAGCAGATATTTTTTTGGCACAGTTCTCGTGTATTAATGGTGTATCTGTCCTGATTTATTGTACCCCCTTGTATGGTTACATTTTGTAGGAGCGGCATCCTTGCCGCGAGGGGCATACCCATAATGGGTATCGCGCCTGGGTCGCTATCGGCATCGTACCTACCGCGACATTAGCACGTCCATGTGCGTCAAGGCGCTCCTACGGTGATAAAGAACCCCTTGTGGGGTAGAAGGGATTATCAATTAACAGAAGTGCCCTTATGTTTTTGCTCGACCCGAGTCAAGCTGACAGATACAGGTGCCGTGGGCTTGTCTTGTGTCTGTTGGCGTAACGCTGCCCGTTTCGCCGCGTGGCGTTCTGACCGTTCCTGTTCTGCACGATCAAGCCGGAATTTGCGGAACGTAGTTCGCTTTCTTGCATGATCGGCTCGTTGCCGGTCGCGTCTTTGTTTGAGGATTTCACTCTTGGCGTGGCGGTAGTAGTCCACCAGGGGAATGTGGCTGGGGCAGATGGTGTTGCAATAGCCGCATTCTATGCAGTCAAAGAGATTGTCGTCCTGGGCCTTATCAAGGCGACCTGCACGGGCGTGCCAATACAGTTGTTGTGGCAGCAGTTGTGAGGGGCAGACTTGTGCGCAACGCCCACAACGTATGCAGGTTTGTACTGTATGGGTCCGTTGATTATTGGCCTTGATTGTGGGCACATTATTATTCGGCAGCGGCAATCGCACCTTTCTTATATCCTGGGAAACGGGGACCTTGTCGATGCAGTCGACCGGGCAAGGTGGGATGCATAGATCACAGCCAGTGCACTCTTCGCTAATCACCGTATGCATTTGTTTGTTGGCCCCCAATATGGCATCCACTGGACAGGCCTGGATACATAAGGTGCAACCGATACAAGCGTGCTCGTCGATGACAGCAACGGTTCTGACCTCAACCCGCTCTAGCGATGCGTCCAGAGGTTTGATTTCCATGCCGAGTAGATCGGCCAAACCCGCAATGGTGGCGTCACCACCGGGTGAGCAGAGATTGATATCGGTTTGATCATGGGCTATGGCCTCGGCATAGGGCCGGCATCCGGCATGGCCACATTGGCCGCATTGGGTCTGGGGGAGCAGAGCGTCGATGCGGTCGATTCGAAGATCACCTGCCACAGGCAGACGCGCTACGGCCACAGTCAGAATGGCGCCAAAGAGGATCGCTAGCAGGGTGATGACAGCAATAGCGGACAGCATGTTTATGCCAAGCCACTAAAACCCATGAGGGCCATGCTCATCAGGCCAGCGGTAATCAAGACGATGGCAGTGCCCTTGAAAGGTTTCGGCACATCGGTGGCCTCAAGACGTTCACCCATGGCGGAGAATAGGATAAGCACCAGGGGAAAGCCCAGCGCGGCACCAAAACTGTAGGTCACTGGGACCCTAAATCCATTGCTTTCCTGAATGCTGAGTAAGGCCACACCCAGTACTGCGCAATTGGCGGTGATCAGAGGTAGATAGGCGCCCAGGACTTGGTGTAGTACCGGGCCCATTTTCCGTACCGCCATCACGGTAATTTGTACTATTGCGGCAATCATCAATATGAAGATGAGGGTGCGCAGATGGGTCAGATCAAACGGCGCCAGCAGGTAGGTTTCCAGCAGATAGCTTGAGGCCGAGGATAATGTCAGCGCAAGGGCCGTGGCTATGGCCATGCTGATGACGGCTTCCACTTTACGGGGTACGCCCATAAAGGGGTGCAAGCCAAGAAATTTGATTAATACAAAATTGTTGACCAATACCGTGCTAACGATGATCAGCGCGAATTCTTTCATGTGGCCCCGATCATTGCATAATTCTATCGTAACGTCTCAATAACCCTTGTTTTCATTCATACGCCGCTAAGGCACAAAGACACAAAGACAAAACCTACATCCGTGCAGACAACATCGGTCGCTCCTGCGCATCCCTGCGCCCGCGGCATTAGTGAATCCATTCACGTCACATCGAGATTTGTGAGGAATGCGGCGGACCAGTCAAGGTCATGGCCTCTGGATGCCAGAGGCCATGACGAATCCTTCTTTTTCGGGGCCCACTATATTCGGTTTAAAAACTCAAGGTCCTGAGCATCGGATGCCAGTTTCCTGTTTTGAAAAGCTATTTCTTTTAAACGGATGAGGTCGTTTTTTGAAGCTATAGTAAACGTATGTGACCGGATTTTCTTTTTTTGTGCTTTTTTGGCAACCTCTATTGCAATTAGCGGAAAATTAAAAAGCAAATCAATTCTTAAACCTGTCTTGTGATTGTAAAAATAAGCACTATCAGGCTTGTTTAATTGTAATCGACTATAGGCTATTTTTTTATTATCAATTGTTCTTGTCACTTCTCTTTGTTTATTGACTTTTGAGACAAGCTCTAATCCATGATGAAAAAAAATTTGCACCAGCATCTCTAAATTCCTGGCTTCTTCAGAAATTAGGCTCTTCGGAAAAATTTATGGGTAATGACGGGACTTATGTATTCGTAACTTACTGATGCTATATTGGTTTTTGAAGAAAAGCACGGAAATACTTTCCATGCACCGCTTTACAAGGCTTTGAACAGACCTTGCAAAATTAGGCGGAGCA
>DRJZ01000149.1 GCA_011052015.1 Acidiferrobacteraceae bacterium
CTTTTTATCATATGGACAAAATTAAAAAAGTAGTACTCGCCTATTCGGGCGGTCTGGACACTTCGGTGATTCTGAAGTGGCTGACCGAAACCTATGGCTGTGAGGTGGTGACCTTTACCGCCGACATAGGTCAGGGTGAAGAAGTCGAGCCGGCCCGGGCCAAGGCTGAGGCCATGGGGGTCAAGGAAATCTATATCGAAGACCTGCGCGAGGAGTTTGTGCGTGACTACGTCTTCCCCATGTTTCGTGCCAACGCCCTCTACGAGGGTGAATATCTACTGGGCACCTCCATCGCCCGGCCCCTCATTGCCAAACGCCTGGTTGAAATCGCAAACGAAACCGGGGGTGATGCCATCTCCCACGGCGCCACCGGCAAGGGCAACGACCAGGTCCGCTTCGAACTGGGTGCCTACGCCCTGAACCCGGACATCAAGATCATCGCACCCTGGCGGCAGTGGGACCTCAGCTCCCGCAAGACCTTGCTCGACTACGCAGAACAACACGCTATCCCAGTGGAAATGAAACGGGGCGGCAAGTCTCCCTATTCCATGGATGCCAACCTGCTGCATATCTCCTATGAAGGTGACATCCTCGAAGACCCCTGGGCCGAACCGGAGGCGGACATGTGGCGCTGGACCACCGATCCGCAGGCGGCACCAGACTCTCCCCAAGTCATTGAGATTGGTTATGAACGGGGTGACCCGGTGACTGTCGATGGCGAGGTACTGACGCCGACCAGTCTGTTGGAAAGATTAAACACGCTAGGGGGCAAACACGGTATAGGTCGTGCCGACATTGTCGAAAACCGTTACGTGGGCATGAAGTCCCGGGGCTGCTATGAAACCCCCGGGGGCACCATCTTGCTCAAGGCCCATCGGGCCATGGAATCCCTGACCCTGGACCGTGAGGCCGCCCACCTCAAGGACGAACTCATGCCCCGCTATGCCAGCCTGATCTACAATGGCTACTGGTGGAGCCCGGAGCGTAAGATGCTGCAGGCCCTCATCGACACCAGCCAGGGGGTGGTCAATGGCGTGGTTCGACTGTCTCTTTTCAAGGGATCTGTTTCCGTGCTGGGCCGCCGCTCCGAGACCCACAGCCTGTTCGATGAGGCCATTGCCACCTTCGAAGATGACGCCGGGGCATACGATCAAAAGGATGCTGCCGGATTTATCAAATTGAATGCCTTGCGTCTACGTATGGGCTACCGACAGAAGGGTACGGGAAACTAGGATTAAGACTTAGGCCCCAAGGTGGGTGCCTATACTCAACAATGGGTACCTATTGAAACAATAAGGGCCAGGGTCCAAAAAAAGGGGCGCGAATTATTCTAATGTGGCGGAGACCCCCCGGCGGGCACACCACCGAGACCGGTATCTTTCATTTCCAGGCGCTGGGCGCCACTGCTGGAGCCGAAACTGCTTTGGTTGCAGGCATCCGAGTTGGCGTCGCCGCAATTGACCGCCCCCGCCAAACCGACATTTGGCGCAATGCTGGTACGGACGGGTTTGGACCCGGGATTTTCCCCGTTCGGTCCCGGCCGCGAGGTCATGCCTTTGGGGTCAGCTGGTTTCTTTCTGCAACCCTGGCACGAGACATAGTCGCAGTTGTCTTCCGGGCCGTTACTGCCTTCGGGGGCGGGTTGGTTTGAATCCCCACCTCCGACTCTAACAAGAATTTCTCCATCTAAAATCCAACCATCACCTACTTCGGAGTGATTCTCGTGTCGAGTTACATTATGATTGCGATCCTCAGCTACAAAATCTGCGTTTATTATGCTGCCATCGGGGTGCCTGGATACCTCCTGATGTCTCCTTTCTCCAGTATGGGGATCATAACCCTCGCTTTGGGTAGTTGTACTTCCGTCTGGGTTAGTTCTGCTCCGTTCTTTTATTTGGTAGCCTGTTTCATCATCGGTATCACCACGCCATCGGCTCCAACGGCTGTAAGATCCTCCCCCATCCTTGGGTTGCCAGAATGAAGACTTGGATTAAGGCCTAGATCCCAAGGCGGTCACCTACCCCAATGGCCATGGGTCACCTATACTATGGGTGTATGGCAAACAATTAAGGGCCAGTGTCGATTTTTCGGTGGTGCAGTGTGGATTAGGGATAGGTGGGTTTCAACCATAGGGGATCTCGGTACCCGGGGGTATGGAGGGAGAACTGTGGTGGAGGTACAGCATTCTCCGGGAGAGGTTGCCGCCAAACCGATTCGGGTTTGTTGGGATAGGCCCCGATCTGCGATATTGCGCGACCTCCGACCCATTTTACACGCCCCTCCCGATCAGGCCCGCCAGGCAACAACGCGAAATATCGCCAATAATCTATGTCCCCAGAATCCAAGCCTGTTAACAGACAAGTTAATAATCTGGCCCATGATCTAGGCGGTATCGCCAATAGCCTGCAGGAGACCCTCTACCAAACGGATGTCCAAGGACACATCACCTGGATCAGCCAACCGGTGCACAAGCTTCTTGGCTATACTCCGGCGGAGCTTCTCGGTGTCCCTATAGATTCCCTCTACGCTGAGCCATCGGACCGCAAACACTTCCTGTTGGCGCTGGAAAATAGTGGTGGCCAGTTGGACGATTTTCGTTGTCGCCTGCGTCATAAAGAGGGCCACGAAGTCTGGGTGTCCACCACTGCGGTCTATATCTTTGATGAAGCCGGGGAGACCCTTGGGGTGGCGGGGTCTACTCGTGACATCGCCAACCTGATCAACACCAAACAGGCCTTTCTTGAGAGTGAACAAAAATTTCGCTCCCTGGCCGAGACCTCGGCCCATTGTATTTTCGTTTACCGTGAAAAATTTCTGTACGTGAATCCCGCGCTTGAGGCCATTACGGGTTATAGCTCAGAAGAACTCCTGAAAAAAAATGTCAACGACCTCGTCCATCCCGATTTTCGGGAACTGGTCAAATCACGGGCCAAGGCGCGTCTGGTGGGGGGCACGGTGCCAGAGCGCTATGAGCTAAAACTCCTCAACAAAAACGGTGAGGAAATATGGGTAGACGTGGCAGCCAGCATCGTGCAGTTTGATGGGGAAGCCGCCGACGCCGCCTCAGTGATCGATATCACCGCACAGAAAACCGCACACAAAGCCTTGCTTTTATCCGAAGAAAGATTTCGCAAGGTATTCGAGGCCAATGCCGCGATTATTACCATCAATAAGATTGAAGACGGTGAATATATCGATGTTAATGAAAGCTTCGTCAGGACATCGGGGTTTAGCCGTGAGGAGACCATCGGTAAAACTTCTCTGGAGCTGAGAATATGGGATCATCCAGATGATCGCAAGAAGCTTGTTCAAAATTTACAGGACAAGGGATTTGTACATGATTTTGAATTTAGCTTTCGCAGCAAATCCGGCGAACTGAAACATGTGTTGTCTTCGGCGGAAAAAGTGGATATTGCGGGACAGGCCTGCCTGCTGTTTATAGGCCAGGATATCAGTGATCGGAAAAAATATGAAACTGCCCTGCGCACTTCGGAAGAAAAATATCGTCTCCTGGTAAACAACGTCAAAGATGCCATATTCATTGTCCAAGATCTGCGCGTTAAATTCCCCAACCCCAGGACTTTGGAAATTACCGAATACGATGAGGCCGAACTGAGTAACCTTTTGGTTAGTCATCTCGTACACCCGGATGATCGACAGATAGTGATGGACCGGCATCATCAACGTCTGGCGGGCAATACCGAACAAGACACCTACCAGTTTAGGATTATGACCAAATCTGGTCTGATCCGCTGGATGGATATCAGCGTATTGCTCCTTGCCTGGGAAGACAGGCCTGCCACCCTGAATGTAATGCGCGATATCACCGCCCACAAAACAGCTCAAGAGGCCTTATTTGATGAAAAGGAACGGGCCCATGTGACTTTAGAGTCCATTGGTGATGGTGTGATTACCACCAACGCAAAAGGCCGTATTGAATATCTCAACCCCGTGGCGGAACAACTCACCGGCTGGCAATCAAGCCAGGCCCGGGGGCTACAACTCGTTGATGTGTTTCACATCATTGATGAAACGACACGTGCACCCGTGGATAGTCCCACGAACACGGTATTGCAACAAGGTCAAAAGGTGGTGGCCCCTGGGCATACTGCCTTGGTACGGGCAGATAAATCGGAGTCATCAATTGAATATGCCGCATCTCCCATACGACAAAGGGACGGTGCTATCACCGGCACAGTAGTGGTATTTCGGGATGTGACCAAGATGCGCGGCCTGGCCCGCCAACTCAGCTATCAGGCTAGCCATGATAGTCTTACCGGTCTGATCAATCGGCGCGAGTTCGAAACCCGGCTCGACCACGCCCTGACAAGCGCCAAGACCGAAGACAAACACCACGCCTTATGCTATCTGGACCTCGATCAATTCAAGATAGTAAACGATACTTGCGGTCATAGCGCTGGGGACGAATTACTCAAACAACTGGCCGCACTGCTACAAACCAGGGTGCGTGACGTCGATACACTTGCCCGCTTGGGGGGGGATGAATTTGGCATCCTGTTGGAAGGGTGTCCGCTAGATAAGGCCCGTCAGATTGGGGACAGCCTGCGCTGTATCGTCAAAGATTTTCGTTTTGTGTGGGAAGATAAATCCTTTGAAGTCGGATGCAGCGTTGGTCTTGTTCCCATCACCAGCCACACGGAATCATTATCCGACCTGTTACGGGCCGCAGATGCCGCCTGCTATGTAGCCAAGGATCTGGGCCGCAACCGGGTTTATGCCTATAAACCCGATGATGAAGAACTGGCACGGCGGCATGGTGAGATGCAATGGATTACACGCCTGAACGCTGCGCTCGATTCGGATAAGTTTGAGCTCTACTACCAACCCATTGTCTCCCTATCTACGGACGGAAGCGGGGAGAAGCGTGGCGAGATCCTGTTACGCATGCATGGCAAACAGCTAATTCCGCCTATGGCTTTTATTCCCGCAGCGGAGCGCTATGGCATGATGCCAACCATTGATCGATGGATCATTAAGAAGGTATTCACGTCCTTTAATGAGGCCCCTGCCAAACGCCAAAAGGAAATAAATTGTCTGTCCATCAATTTATCGGGGCAATCTTTATCCGATGAAGGTTTCCTGAATTTTGTTCTGGAAAAACTCGACGAATCGGCAATCTTACCCCATCAACTTTGCTTCGAAATCACCGAGACCGCCGCTATTGCCAACCCACAAGGTGCGGTAAAATTCATTGGCCACTTAAGGGACTGTGGCTGTCACTTTGCCCTGGATGACTTTGGAAGCGGTCTAAGCTCCTTTGCCTATCTTAAGGACATGCACGTGGATTTCCTAAAGATAGACGGTTATTTTATTCGTGATATTATTGACGACCCTATCGACCTAGCCATGGTGGAATCCATTAACCACATAGGCCACGTTATGGGGATCAAGACCGTTGCTGAATTCGTTGAAAGCGAATCCATAGTCAATAAACTAAAAGAATTGGGCGTGGACTATGCCCAAGGCTACCACATCGCCAGACCTCGGCCCCTTAGCAAGAGCCTGCTGTTGGCCCACTAGAGAAAAAAGCATCAACAAGCACGTAACGAAAAAATACAGAAAAAATACAGGACCGACTAGCCATGAAATGGATTGATCGTATTCCCCTGCTCCCTCTTGGGCTGGTAGCGGTATTTTTGAGCATCGCTCCGCTACACCCAGAACCCCATTTGCTCGAAAAAACCAGGATGCTGGTACAGGGCAACCTGACTCATGCCATAGATATTTTTGATCTTCTTTTTCACGGCAGTGCGTCACTGTTGTTTGTGGTACGGGTGATAAGAGAAATCACTTCACCAAAAAAACCAATCGAGTAGCATTACCGGGCCCATGGGAAGCTCTAACAACATAGAACTCCCAAGGGCATCCATCGCGGTGATTGTGCCGATCTTAAACGAGGCCCGTGTTCTCAAACAGCTTATCGATCAACTTATGCGGCAAAGTTTTGATGAGATTTTACTAATCGATGGGGGCAGTACGGATGGATCGGCCGCTATCGCCGAAAATGAACTTGCAAAACACTCGAAAAAGTCTTCCTGCCGGGTCATCCATAGCCCCCGAGGTCGCGCTACACAAATGAACCAAGGTGCTACCCAGGCAAAGTCTCAGGTCTTATTATTCCTGCATGCAGACACACGTCTACCTGCCCAGGCAACTCGCCTGATCACCCAAGCCCTGTCCAGTGGATATTGCTGGGGGCGTTTTGATGTTCACTTAAACAGCGAGAAATTTTTTTATCGTGTCATTGAATGGGCGATGAATCTTCGATCACGTGTCAGCGGCATTGCCACCGGAGACCAATGTATATTTGTGAAACGAGAAATTTTTAAACAGCTGGGCGGCTATGCCACTATTCCTGTCATGGAAGATATCGAGTTGAGCAAGTGCTTGAAAAAGCTGCAACATCCGGTCCGAATTCAAGATGCCGTCTATACCTCCACGCGGCGTTGGGACGACAAGGGTATTGTTCGAACCCTGTTGACCATGTGGGGCCTGCGTCTATTGTATTGGCTCAAGGTCAAACCCTCTATTCTCGCTCGATATTATCCATAACCACGACGACCAAGATGCAGCCCGATCTACTATTGTTTGCCAAACAACCTGTTGCCGGGCAGGTCAAGACTCGCCTGCAACCGAAGTGTAATCCGCAGCAGGCGGCGTGCATCGCCGGCTACCTGGTGCGCGCCACATGCGAATTGGCAGTCAAATATTGGCCAGGGAGCGTTTATCTTTACACTTGGCCAAACAGTGATCACCCTTTGTTTGGTGAACTTGCTGATCAATTCCCCATAACACTCGCCGTGCAATCCGACGGTGATCTCGGAGCCAAAATGATTGCCGCCCTTGAGGAAGGCATTGGCCGTAGTGGTGGCGCGGCAGTCATGGGCTGCGATGTTCCTCATTGCCCAGGGGGGATCCTTGTCCGCGCAAGCGAACACCTTTGTGCCGGAGAGGAGATACTGGGGCCTTGTAACGATGGTGGCTACTACCTTATCGGACTCAATAAAAGCAGCGCCCATCTTTTCGCAGACATGGATTGGGGGGGAGATAAAATAGCCTCCAAAACCCTTTTCCGTGCCAAACAAGACGGTCGGCATTTAAACCTATTACCCCAACTACGCGACATCGACACCTGGGAAGATTTGAACACCGTCGCTGAACACCACACGCCCCTAAGGCAATTTATGACCAATGAAATCGATACCCCCATCCACCCTAAGATTATCTTAAGGGAGTGATAGGACTTGAATCCGTACCCAATCCCGGTTACATAGTCGGACTCGATGAACTCACACAGAAACGTCGGCGTGCCCGAATCTTCAAGCCCCAGCCCGCCACCCTTTAAGTGGTCTTTTGCCTCACCACGTTATTTACCCAGTTGGCTGCTGGTCGGGTTAATGCGACTCCTTGCGTTGTGCCCCCTTCCCGTCTTGTGGGCCCTGGGATGGCTTTTGGGTGAAGCCATGTTTCGTTTCGGTCGTAGCCGACGTCATATCGCCAACCGAAATATTGAAAGATGCTTACCGGAACTGGGCCCCAGCACACGCCAACGCCTGATCCATAAAAATTTTCATGCCGTGGGTCAGGGCCTGTTGGCGATGCCTCTGCCCTGGTGGATATCGCGCTGTCGACTGACACGGTTGGTGCACTACCAGGACCGACACCACTACGACCATGCCCTGGCGGCAGGCAAAAATATTATTTTACTCGCACCCCATTTCCTGGGCCTGGAATTTGGGTTGGCCATGTCCATCGATCGACCCATGATGTACATGTACCAAAGACCGAAGAACAAATTAATCGACACCATTATCCAGCGAGGTCGGACACGCTTTGACGCCCAATTGATAGAACGCAGCGGCAGCCTCAAAGGCATGTTTCGCAGACTCAAAGGCGGGGTGCCCCTGTGCTATCTACCGGATCAGAATCCGGGAACCAAACGCGGTATTTTTGTGCCCTTCATGGGCGTACAGGCCGCCACCCATCAGGCCCTGGGCCGCTTTGCCGAACTTGCCGATGCAGTAGTCATCCCCTGCATCTGTACCCAACGGCCCTTTGGTCGCGGTTATAATGTGACCTATAAACCACCCCTGGAAAACTTTCCGAGCGGTGATCCCGAGGCGGACACGGCTCACATGAATCGAGCCATCGAAGAGGCAGTACGTGAAAATCCAGCCCAGTATTTCTGGATACATCGACGCTTCAAGGTTCGGCCTGAAGGTGAGCCCGATTTCTATGGTTAATCTGTTGCCTTACAAAGGAGTATTAATCGAAGAATAACCTGAACCGCCAAGATGCCAAGTGCGCCAAAGTGTTGGCAGACATATTTCCTGTCGCACTTGGCATCTTGACAGTTCAATATTAGTCGAGGCAGCCCATGCGGGCCTGACGCATTGGCGAGAGTCGGTCTGAAGCGCCCACCTCACCCCCGCCAAAATGTAGGCGTCAACAGCACCAACAGGGTAAACAACTCCAAGCGTCCCATGAGCATGGCAAAAGATAAAATCCACTTACCGGCATCACTAACGGAGCCGTAGTTCTTGGCTACATTCCCCAGGCCGGGGCCCAGATTGTTTAGATTAGCGGCCACTGCAGAGAATGCAGTTTCCAGGTTGGCGCCTGTGGCACTTAGCGCCAACAACAGCACCACGAAACACAACACATAAAGTGCAAAAAACCCCCACACCGCATCAATGACATGGTTGGATACCGGCTTACCGCCCAATTTAACCGGGAACAGGGCCATGGGATGAACCAGGCGCATCATCTCCCGTTTACTCTGTTTATAGAGCAACATGGCGCGGACAACCTTGATCCCCCCTGCGGTGGAACCCGCACAACCTCCAATACAACTGGCCATCAATAACATAACCGGCAAAAAAGACGGCCACCAATCAAACCCGGTAGTGGAAAATCCAGTGCTCGTAACCACAGAAATAACCTGAAATGCTCCATGGCGCAGGGTCTCGACTGGCCCATCAAAGCTTTCTGTCACTGTCAAATAGGCGATACTCAAGCCACTTATTACAAACAATAGAGTGAAATAACCCCTGACTTCAGGGTCGTGAAAATAGTGGATTAGGCTCCGCGTGCGCCAGGACAAAAAATGCAGCGCAAAATTAATCCCCGCCAACAACATAAAAACCATGGTGATGACGTCGATAACGGCACTATCAAAGTAGCCCATGCTTTTGTCGTGGGTAGAAAACCCGCCGGTGGCAACGGTAGAAAAACTATGTCCAATGGCATCGAATGCATTCATTCCACCAAGCCAATAACTCAGCGCGCACAGCACGGTAAGCCCCAAATAGATATACCACAGCGCCTTGGCGGTCTCCGAAATCCTCGGGGTGATCTTATTGTCTTTCATGGGCCCTGGGGTTTCGGCCCGGTAGAGTTGCATACCACCAATCCCTAACATCGGCATAATGGCCACCGCCAAAACGATAATACCCATACCGCCGAACCATTGTAGTTGCTGCCGGTAGTAGCGAATGGATTCCGGGAGATCATCAATACCTGTCAATACTGTGCCCCCGGTGGTAGTAAGGCCTGACATCGATTCAAAAAAGGCATCCACAGGCATCATGCTGGGGTTATCGGAAAGCACAAAGGGAATGGCGCCGAATAGGGCGAGCACTGTCCAAAATAGCACCACCACCACAAAACCATCTCGAACCCTGAGCTCTTTGCGCAATCGACACACGGGCAACCAAAGCACCAAACCGGTTAGCAGTGTGGCAAGAAAAGCGTGCAAAAAGGCTTGATGTGTGCCGTCACTATAGAGTAGCGAGACTAGAATGGGAGGCAGCAGAGATGTACTAAAGAAGACCAGAAGAAGTCCAACAATCTGCTGAATGGCGAGAAATTGCATAGTTCAAACACTAACGCTCATGGGCTAAACAAAAGTCACGCCCACCTGGAAAAGCTTTTCCACCTCGGGAATATGCCGTTTATCGACAACAAACAGGATGATATGGTCCTCGGGCTCAATCACCACATCGTGATGAGCAATGAGCACGTCATTGCCGCGCACCAAGGCGCCAATATTGGTCCCTGGTGGCAGCTTGATCTCGGAGATACTCCGGCCCACTACCTGAGACGAGGATCGGTCGCCATGGGCAATGGCCTCAATGGCCTCGGCAGCACCACGCCGCAGAGAGTGAACAGCGACCACATCACCACGCCGAATATGAGCCAATAAACTGCCGATAGTGGCCTGCTTGGGGGAAAAGGCCACGTCTAACACATCGCTCTGGATCAAGTCCACGTACTCGACACGATTCACCAACGCCATCACCCGTCGTGCGCCCATACGTTTGGCCAGCATAGCGGATAGAATATTGGCTTCATCATCGTTGGTTAACGCACAGAATACATCAATATCATCAATATTTTCGTTTTGGAGTAACTCCGAATCTGCGGCATCGCCATTCAATACGATGGTTTTGTGAAGCTCCTCTGACACGCGTTTTGCGCGCTCTGTATTGTGGTCTATTAGCTTGACAGAATATTTTTTTTGTTCCAACTCAGTCGCAAGCCGCAAACCGATATTACCCGCGCCCGCCAACATGATGCGCTTGACGGGTTTGTCCAGTTTACGCAATTCGCTCATCACCGCACGAATGTGTTTGCTCGCAGCCACAAAAAACACCTCATCATCAGCCTCAATGACAGTATGCCCCTCAGGTGGAATGGCGCGATCACGCCGGTAGATAGCGGCCACCCGGGTATCAATACGTGGCATATGTTTGCGCAAATCACGCAACTCATGGCCTACCAAGGGTCCGTCGTAATAGGCACGAATACCCACCATCTGGATTCGACCATTGGCAAAATCCAGCACCTGCAAAGAACCGGGGTGTTCAATAAGCCGCAAAATCTGATCGGTGATAATCTGCTCAGGGCTGATAATCACGTCAATGGGAATCGCCTCCTGCATAAAAATCTCAGGGTGATCCAGATAGTCAGAGGAGCGGATACGGGCGATCTTAGTGGGGGTATGAAACAAGGTATAAGCAATCTGACAGGCCACCATATTGACCTCGTCATTGAGGGTCACTGCCAGAATCATGTCGGCATCTTCACCCCCTGCCTGTGCGAGCACAGAGGGATGCGAGGCAGACCCCACCACGGTGCGGATATCCAGGCGATCTTGTAGCCGCCTCAGCACCGCTGGATCGGTGTCCACCATGGTGATGTCATTGGCCTCGCCTGCAAGGGTCTCCGCAATAGAGCCCCCAACTTGCCCGGAACCGAGGATGATAATCTTCATATATTTTTCTTCTAATTTATTGTGCAGCCCACTGACATGGCTAGGGAACCTCTGGATGACGCTCATTGACGCCTTGACGGTTCAAGTTCAATGGATCAGAATTTCCCTAGTTTACTCCACCTTACCCAATTTGGGGTTGATTCCTAAACTTTTGATTTTTCTATATAAATGTGTGCGTTCCATGCCCGATGCCTGGGCCAATTCACTCACATTGCCACCACTACGTAACAGGTGGTATTCCAGATAGGCCTTCTCGAATTGATCGCGGGCATCACGTAATGGCAAACCAAAGGCATCGTCGGCAAAGGACTCGGTGGAGGCCTGCTTGCGGTTTCCCAGGGCCAATTCCACTTCGCTGCGCGCCACTTCCTCACCACGATTAAGAATCAAGAGTCGCTGTACCAAATTCTTTAATTCGCGAACATTCCCAGGCCAAATGTGATTTCGCAGCATATTCAAAGCGGCTACCGAAAACTTGCGATAGGGCAGGTGCTCCTTCTCTACCATCCAGTTGAGATAAAAATTGACGATATCGGGGATATCCTCACGATGATCCCGCAAAGGTGGCACATGCAATGGTACTACATTTAATCGGTAGTAAAGATCCTCACGAAATCTGCTTACTGCCACGGCGGCCTCTAAATCTTGATTTGTGGCAGCAATAATCCGTACATCAACATCAACGGTTTGGGTCCCCCCGACCCTCAAAAATCTGTTCTCCTCCAGGGCACTCAACAATTTGGCCTGGATATCCAAATCCATATCACCGATCTCATCAAGAAACAGCGTGCCCCCGGCGGCCTGCTCAAACCGGCCTGGGCGCACCTTGCCCCCCTCTTCGCTACCAAACAATTGAGTGGCAATATTGGATGGCGGTATGGCCGCCAAACTGATGTCAACGAACTGTGCATGTTTGCGTGGGCTTTCGTTATGCAGACATCGAGCCACCACGCCTTTGCCACTTCCGGGCTCCCCGGTAATGAGTACCCAACTATCCGTATTCGCAGTGCGCTCGGTTTGTTCCCGCAACCGTTCCATGGGTGCGCTCTTGCCGATCAAGGTCGCTACCGGTTCCAGGCGCTGACGTAATCTTAAATTTTCCTTACGTAATTTGTCGGTTTGTATGGCACGCTCAACTGTCACCAGTAATTTTGCCATAGACAAAGGCTTTTCAATAAAATCATAGGCCCCATGACGTATGGCCTCGACCGCAGTTTCGACACTGCCATGACCCGACATCATCACTACCGGCACATCTTGCCCCTCAGGACCGGACCACTCCTTGAGCAAAGAGATACCATCGGTATCCGGCATCCAGATATCCAGTAACACCAAATCAGGTCTTTGCTGCGAACGTACACGATTGGCCATGGTAGCATTTTCTGCGGTCTCGACTTTATAGTTTTCGTCTTCGAGAATATCCTTAACAGTACGCCGGATATCCGGTTCGTCATCAACCACCAGAATCATGGGGGGTGTTTGGGTCAATCGATTTTCTCCTAGGCCTGGATGTCGCCGGATTGCGACACTAAGTTATCATTATCACTACGATTTTTCTGAACGTCCATAGGCAACTGAATGGTGAGGCTGGCGCCTACACCCTTTCTGTTCTGCGCCCATACTGCGCCACCGTGTTCTTCAACAATTTTTTTGACGATGGCCAACCCCAATCCATTACCCTTCTCTTTGGTGGTCACATAAGGCTCGAATAGCCGACCCAGCAATTCTTCCTGAAACCCAGGTCCATTGTCCAATACCGTCAACTCCACATAACTGCGATCCGCCTCCTGGACAAAGCGCGTGTCCAACTCGATTCGCTGGTTCTTATTGCCTGCTAAGGCATCCCGGGCATTGGTCAGCAAATTATTAAGCACCTGTCGCAAACGACTTCGATCAGCCAAGATCAAAGGTAGCCGGTTATCCAGGTTCAGATCAAGGACCGCTGCATTGCCTTCGCCACGATACAATTCAACCACATCTTCGACCAGCTGATTGAGGTCCATTTGCTCGGGCTGCATTTGTTTGAGTTGTGCGTAGTTGGAAAAGGCATTGACCATGGATTTCATGGATTCGACCTGTTCGGAAATGGTTCGGGTAGCACGATCCAGGGTCTCTTGCTCATCCTTGTCCAGCTTACTCATACACCGGTGCCGGATACGCTCTGCTGATAGTTGAATGGGTGTTAAGGGATTCTTGATCTCGTGAGCCAGTCTACGCGCCACTTCGCCCCAAGCTGCGTCCCGCTGGGCCTGGATGAGCTTTGTCACGTCATCAAATACCACTACATATCCACCGCCTCGTCTCTTGCTAGCGCCCATTTTGGTACCACGACTGGTAATAACCTGCCGACCACGGGCTCCCACTACGGTCACTTCGGTGCGCCACTCCGGAATTTCATTATCTATGGCATTTTGAATCACATTAAAAAAAGGCTCAAGCTGTGAATATGACGTATTCAAGTTTTTTAGCGTGCTACCAATATCCTGTTTAAGGTTCACCAGAAGAATGTCACTGGCTGCCGAATTCAGGGTTCGCAAGCTACCTTTAACGTCAAAGGATAATACGCCAGATGACAAGTGGGTTAACACTGTTTCAAGATAGGTACGCTGGTCTTCGGTCTCTTGCTGACTGCGCCTGGCCACAGTCTGGGCCTGTTTAATCTTACGTGTCATCTTATTAAAGGATTTGACCAACACCCCCAGTTCATCACTACTGGATTCCGGCAATTGCTTGTCATACTCGCCCTGGGTGACTGCCCGAGTCCCTTCGGCAAGATCCCGCAAGGGCGCAGTCAACGCCCGTGCCGAAAAAATTGCGGCCCATACTGCGATAAGCAAGGTCATCAGGGTCACCAAAGTAAGCGTCAGCACAAAGCTCAGTTTCAAGGGTCCGCGCAAGTAGGCCAATTTATTAAATTCGGTAGAGGCTGTTTCAACGCTCTTACCCAGCTTGCTATAACGCAAAGGCAGCGGTTCGCGTACCTGCAATATACGCACCGGTTGTTTGACATCCAGGGGATAGATCGGAATAACAATCTGCAGCTCCAGATTTTCGTCACCAGTGGGTTCCAGGTTGGCATAGATCTCTCCCTGACGAAGCCGAGACAACACTGAAATACTCGGACGATTGGGGATCAAGGAACCCGTATAAAGATTGCTCGACGCAATGATACGGCCGTCCTGACTTAGAAGCGTGACTTCAGTGAATCCCGCCTGTTCGCGAAGATCATCAAGAGCCCGCACCATGGCCTGCTTGGAGTTGACCAGATCCAGGCCCGTTGCCAGGTTCTGTACCCGTTTAACGCGTTCTTCCTTAACCGCCTCAAGCGAGGTACGGCCCAACAACAAGGCATCGTCCAGGGCCTGCTCGATGCGCACATCAAACCAACTATCAATTCCCCGATGCAGGAACTGCACCGAGATGTAATAAACCACTGCCAGCGGTATAATGGCCAACAGCACATAGATGCCAATCAACTTTAGCGTCAGCCGAGACCCCAATATCCCTGCTCGCATTTGCAGCACCATGCGATAAACATGAGCGGCGATCAGCACCATCAACGCGATGATACCCACCACGCTCACCCCAAGTAGGGCAGAGTAGTAGACACCATAGACCTCGGAATGCAATGCGGCGGCACTGAGCATCGCCAGCGTCACAATCAGCAGGGTGCTGAGCACGACAGCCGGGACAGGTCCCATTAAGAAGCGGGTGAGGTCTCGACGCTCCATCGGGTCCAATCGCTATTGAGATGCCAGGGGGTGGCCAGGTAGGCCAGGGGGCGCAGTGGTACCGGCAGGGCCTCCACATCCATAAGCACCCGCATCTCCAACCAGTACTGGTTTGAGTCTGCTTTATTTTCAATCGTCACGGGCAAGGAAACCCTATCCAGGGTGCCCACATACTTAAGCGCTCGACTTTGGGTTGCAAAACTTCGTGACTCTCCGGAATTTTGCAAAGTCACGATATACAGGCCGGATAAGGCGTGATACTTCACCTGAGCCCGCAAGGTCCACTGTCCAAGACGCTTGTCCCAAAACCAGCGTGCTCTATACACCGCAAACTCTATCAGTATATCCAAGGGAATCCCACTGGTCAGCGCGGCTTCCACATCCTCACCTAAAACCAAGTCCATGTCTGCGGTGACGATCACCGCTTTGTCTGCCAACCAGGCTTGGGTGTTTTTGACCCGAAATTCACCCGCTACGGCGCTCGTTGCCACCAGCAAACCCATCAGCACCATGGGCGCATAACGTTTAAATTTTCTGCACGGCAGCATAATAGAAACCATCCATTCCAGCCTGTCCCGGAATACATTGCCTTCCGAACTTAAGCGCCACACCCATTGTCATCGTAGTCGTCAGTGCCCGGGTGTCCGGATGTTTTGCCATAAACCACTCAAGTTGATTCTCACCCTCATCCGGCAATATAGAGCAAGTCGCATAGACAAGCTTACCGCCACTACGCAGCAGGGGCCATAGGGAATCTAATAGATTTTTCTGCCGAGCAGCCAGGGCCTCAATATCTTTGGGGGTGCGCAACAATTTTATATCCGGATGGCGCCGAATGACACCGCTGCCTGAACAGGGCGCGTCAAGCAGGATACGATCAAAGGCCTCACCATCCCACCAGATCTGGGGCTCCAGTGCATCGCCTTCCACAAGCCTGGCTTTTAAGCCCAGGCGTTTCAGGTTCTCCTGCACCTTTTGCAGGCGATTGGCCGACACATCCAAGGCCACCAACTCCCGAAGACGGGGCTCAGTCTCAAGGATATGACAAGCCTTGCCCCCAGGTGCGGCACAGGCATCCAACACCCGCTGACCCGGTTTCAGATCCAGTAATGGCGTAGCTTGTTGGGCAGCCAGATCCTGCACCGCAACCAAGCCTTGCTCAAATCCTGGTAAGGCGCTGACCCCCAAGGGCTTCTCAAGGATAATGGCAACCGGTGAGTGGGGACTTGTGGAAGCCTTGATGTGGCTGTTTTTTAATGTTTCGAGATAGTCCTGTGGCTTACATCGAAGCCTATTCACCCGCAAGCTCATCGGCGGTTTTCGGTTATTAGCCAACAGAATGTCTTCCCAGCGATCGGGCCAGGCTTGTTTGATTTTCTCCACCAGCCAACTGGGGTGAGCACTCAAAACCGCAGGGTCCGAATTTAAATCTCGAATCAAGGCTTCGGCCTGCCGTTGGTAACGGCGCAGCAGGGCATTCACCAGACCCTTGGCCCAGGGTTTGCCCAACGGCATCACTGCGGCCACGGTTTCGTCCACTGCGGCATGGGCGGGAAGGCGCATTTCACGAAGTTGGTAGAGCCCGACGAGAATCAAGGCATGGAGGTCGGCGTCTTTGGCCTTCAAGGGCCGATCCAACAACGCCCGGCTAAGTGCATCCAACAGACCATACCAACGCAAGGTGCCAAATACCATCTCCCGTAACCGTGGAAATAGGTAGAGATCGGCCCTTGTGCGGCGACCCACCGTTGTCATGGCCTTGTCCAGAGACTGGCCTTTTTGGCTGACTTCGACCACCACCTGGGCCGCCACACAACGTTCATTCACCCCTCACCCCACCCCCTGGGTGCCAGACGCCAAGCTTCACGCCCCCAACACATCGCCAGGTTTTAGCTTATGACCATTTAAAAATTCCGGCAGGGCCATGGGGCGGCCTCCCGGCATCTGTAAACGCTCAATCAGCAACCCACCTTCGGCTGTGGCAATACACAGACCTTCGGCATCCGCCCTCAATATCGCTCCGGGCGCCCCGCTTGGTGTTCCACCGGTCAGGACGGTGGGCTGGGCTTGCCAGATTCTCATAACCTGACCGGACCAGCGAGTCCAGGCTACCGGCCAGGGGTTCAGCGCCCGCACCTGACGCGCCAACTCATCCGCAGGCCGGGACCAATCAATCTGCGCCTCGGTCTTGGTGAGTTTGGGTGCATAACAAGCCTCGGCATCATCCTGGGCCCTGGCCACAAGCTTGCCGTCTTCAAGCTGCCCCAGTGTGCCGACCAAAACCTGAGCACCCAGTTGGGCCAACTCATCGTGCAGCATACCGGCAGTATGGTCTTCACGAATGTCTATCTTTCTCTGCGCCAGTATGGCCCCCGTATCCAGGCCTGGGTCCATCTGCATAATGCTAATACCTGTAGCCGTGTCACCGGCAGCGATGGCCCGTTGTATTGGTGCCGCCCCTCGCCAGCGGGGCAACAAAGATGCATGCACGTTGATACAGCCCAGTCGAGGAATAGCCAGGATGGCCGCAGGCAGGATAAGCCCGTAGGCGACCACCACCATAACATCGACCCCCAGGGAAACCAGGGGTGATATCTGCGCACTGAACGTCTGGGGTTGATAACAACTTAAGTGGTGTTCCTGAGCATAGGCCTTGACCGCGCTGGCGCGTGGTGCGCGACCGCGGCCCGCAGGTCGATCAGGTTGGGTATACACCGCGCGCAACTCATGTTCGGATTCATGGATAGCCACCAAACTGGCTAAGGCAAATTCCGGGGTACCGGCAAAAACGATACGCAGCGGCATAGAAGCTAAGACACGTTACGTAATTGCTTGAGCATTTTCTTGCGTATGCGCTCTCGCTTTAAGGGCGACAGATAGTCGACAAAGACCTTGCCGTCCAAATGATCCATCTCATGCTGAATACATACCGACAACAAACCTTCGGCATCTAACACGAACGGTTCACCGTCGCGATTCAGGGCTCGCACCTGTACCCGCTGGTAACGTTCTACGACGTCATAAATACCGGGTACCGACAGGCACCCTTCTTCTGTCTTCTGTTTACCGTCCTGGTTCACAAACTCTGGATTGATAAACACCCTTAAGTCGTTACGTTCCTCAGAGGTATCGATAACAATGACCCGCCTGAGGACGTCCACCTGGGGAGCCGCCAAACCTACACCGGGGGCCTTGTACATCGTCTGGGCCATGTCATCCACGAGCCGCCGAATCTGGGCATCCACCTCGTCCACAGCTTTGGCAACAAGGTACAGTCGTGGGTCTGGGTACATCAAAATACTAAGCGTGGACATAAACTCTCTTACTAAAGTCAGTTAACTCAACAGTTGCAATAATGGCTTCTTAGCAGCATTCTTTACCACAGAAAACACAGGGTTGTAACACCTTTAATTCTCTGTGACCTCCGTGGTGAATAAGCGCAATACGAGATTGAGGGGCATAAAAAAAGAAAACGGAAATCTCGCAATTCAGATTTCAACCGTACACCTGGAGTTCAGGGTGAAATGGCCCAAAAACCCCATAAAGAATGATTCCTACAGGTCTCAACCGGGGCCACGAGGCACCCATACGATCCAAACATAGCGAATGCGATGCCCAAACTGACGGCCTGTCGAGCGTCAAATTGCTGACCGGTGACCATCAATAGCAGACGCTCCGACTTGTAGCACGGCCAAACTATCGGCTAGACTGGCCCGATGCGAATCATCAGCTTGATCATTCTAACACTATTGGTGGGCACACCGGCCCTGGCTGCGGTGGAGCTACAGCCCAATCACCCCGAGCGCTATACCGTGGTCCCAGGCGACACTTTGTGGGGTATTGCCGGCAAGTTCCTCAAGGACCCGTGGCGCTGGCCCGAGTTATGGAAGCGAAACGATCAAATCAAGAATCCCCATTTAATCTACCCAGGGGATGTGATGGTCTTAACCTTCAACGCCAAGGGTGAAGCAGAACTCCACGCCCTGCGTAGCAAACGCCTCACGGTCAAGCTATCACCTGCCATCTTTACTGAGCCAATCCAAGAGGCGATCACCACCATTCCACCCAAGGCGATTCAGCCTTTTCTAAGCCAACCATTGGTGGTGGACGACAAGACCCTGAGTGAGGCGGGCTACGTCACCGTGGGCGTAGAAGATGAAATTATCCTCGGCAAATATAGTAATTTCTATGCCCGGGGCATCAAGGGCAAGCCGGGTGATCTATTCAACATCTTTCGGCCTGGCAACAAATTTAAGCACCCGGAAACCGGCGAGCTCCTGGGGCTGGAGGCAATCTACCTGGGTGAGGCGCGACTGTTGGTTGCCGGTGACCCCGCCAAACTCGAAGTCACCCAATCCCGAAAGGAAATTATGCCCACCGATCGGATGTTACCCACACCCGAAGAAAGTCCTCTGCCTCGCTACCATCCCAGGTCACCGGAATCTGACATTCGTGGATATATCCTATCTGTTCTAGGCGGGGTCAGTGAGACCGGCTCGACCAGTATAGTGGCTATTAGCCTGGGCAAGCGCGATGGTCTCAAACAAGGTCACGTCTTGAACATCTTACGCCACGCAGGAACACATAAAGACCCGGTAACCAAGAAGACATATTCACTGCCCGACGAGATCACGGGCCAATTATTGGTGTTTCGGATTTTTGAACGCGTCAGTTACGGATTCATTCTGGAGGCCATCCGCCCGGTCAAACCCATGGACACCGTGCGCACTCCTTGAAGACCGAAGCTTCCACCTCATAGTGACAAGGGATGTCAAAAAATGGAAATCAAGGACGCCCCCTACTGGCTTAGCCTGCATCGGCTACAGGGCATAGGTAATGCCAAGCTTCTAAACCTCATTGCCCACTTCAAAAGCGCTGAGGCCGTATTTGCTGGCCGCCGTGCAGACCTGTCAGCGATCCTGGGGAACCACCCGGATGTGATAGCGTCTATCCAAAAAGGCCCGGATCGGTCGATGATTGAAGCCGATCTGGCTTGGCTGCAACAAGGCCACAACCATTTGATATGCATACTCGATACGGGTTATCCACCTTTGCTGCGAGAGATTCCCGATCCGCCTGGCCTGTTATACGTCAAGGGTCAGTCCAGTCTGTTGGCAGACCCTCAACTCGCCATTGTCGGTAGTCGAAATCCCACTCCTGCGGGTGTCGAGACCTGCCAACAATTTGCCGCCCACCTGTGTCAGGCGGGATTGACCATCACCAGCGGCCTGGCCCTGGGCATTGATGCCGCTGCCCATGAGGGCGCACTACAGTGTAATAGCAACACCATTGCCATCACGGGGACAGGCCTGGATCGGGTTTATCCTGCGAGCCACCACGATCTGGCACACCGTATCGCAGAACATGGCGCTTTGGTGTCGGAATTTCCTTTGGGCACACCCCCCCAACGGGGAAACTTCCCCCGCCGCAACAGAATCATCAGCGGTATCAGCCTGGGGACCCTGGTGACCGAAGCAGCCTTACGCAGCGGATCCTTGATCACCGCCCGTCTGGCCGCAGACCAAGGGCGTGAGGTGTTTGCCATTCCCGGATCCATCCACTCGCCCCTATCGCGGGGGTGCCATCAGCTGATCCGCCAAGGAGCAAAATTGGTGGAAACCGCCACCGATATACTCGAAGAACTGTCCCCCCTGGCGGCCACCTGGATCCAACCTGACAACGTCAAACCGAACCAAACCGGGGCCACAGACATTGATCCGGGACTCGCTACGCTACTGGCTTGCATAGGCCATGAACCGGTCGACCCGGACATGCTCGTAAAACGCACCGGATTGACGGCCGCCCAGGTTTCCTCCATGCTGTCGCAAATGGAGTTGCTGGGGCTGGTGTCCATATGCCCAGGCGGGTCCTACATGCGCAAAACTTAAGAGGCACTAAGGTTTCCCTCACCATGAAAGAAAATGTACTAGAAGTGTTGATGTATTTGTTCGAGAACTACATGGATGAGGACTCCGAACTCAACACCGACCAACAAGCTCTCATCAGTAAACTTTCCCAGGCGGGGTTTCAAAGTACGGAGATCACCAAGGCCTTTGCCTGGTTAGAAGATCTGTCCGCCATGTGTGATGATGAAGCCAAAGGCTTAATCAGCAACACGCCCCAGTCGGTCCGTCATTTCTCTTCGGATGAAGAGAGAAAGCTTGATGCGATCACACGCGGCTTTTTGTTGAGACTGGAGCAATACGGCATACTGGACGGCTTTAGCCGCGAACTGGTTGTTGACCGCATTATGGCCCTGGAAACTGAAGAGATTGATCTTGAACAACTGAAATGGGTCGTCATGATGGTGCTCTACAATCGGCCGGATCGCGAGGAGACCTATGCGTGGCTGGAAGATCTTGTGTTTGAGGACTTTCAGGATGCCGTTCACTAGGCTGCTGTCACTGAAGCCCCACCACAATCTGGCAACCCCTTTCAATTACGATCCAGCAAGTTACACCCACGCCGACAACCTACCCGATCGAACCTGAACCAGATCCTCCACGCATAGCAATATGACCAAGAACCTCATCATCGTCGAGTCACCTGCCAAAACCAAAACCATCAAGAAGTACCTCGGCAAAGATTTTAACGCCCTGGCCACCTATGGCCATGTCCGCGATCTCATCCCTAAAACTGGTGCCATCGACACTGAAAATGGGTTTGAAATGAAGTATGCGGCCATCGACAGAAACAAAAAACATGTCGACGCCATTATCAAGGCGCTTAAAAAATCCGACGTGCTATACCTGGCGACTGATCCCGACCGGGAAGGTGAGGCCATATCATGGCATCTTTACGAAATGCTAAAAGAGAAGGGTTTGCTGGAAAACAAGGATGTCCATCGAGTAGAATTTTTCGAGCTTACCAAGTCTGCTATTCAAAAAGCTATAACACAACCGCGCGAGTTATCGGCCAAACTTATTGACGCCCAACAGGCGCGTCGTGCATTAGACTATTTAGTGGGCTTTAACCTTTCGCCACTGTTGTGGAAAAAAATCAGGCGTGGTCTATCGGCCGGGCGTGTGCAGAGTCCGGCCTTAAGAATGATCTGCGAGCGCGAAGAAGCGATCAATAAATTTGAACCTAGAGAGTACTGGACCATCGAAGCTGACCTTAAGGCAGACAAAACCGAGTTCGGCGCCAAGCTCACCTACTTTGATGGCGAGAAACTGGATCAATTTGCTATCGGCAACCAAAACCGCGCCGATAAAGTGGAATCTGTGTTAACAAAACAGGCCACTGGAAAACTGACGGTATCCAAGGCCGACAAGAAAAAACGCAAACGACACCCTGCGCCACCGTTTACCACATCGACCCTGCAACAAGAGGCGGCACGCAAGTTGAGTTACGCGGCACAACGCACCATGCGCATTGCCCAACAACTCTATGAAGGCATCGAAATTAACGGTGAAGCGACGGGTTTAATCACCTACATGCGCACTGACTCTGTCAATCTGGCCGCAGAGGCGGTTAACGAGATTCGCGCATTTATCGAAGAACGTTATGGCAAAGAAAACCTGCCAGATGAACCGCAAACCTATAAAAATAAATCCAAGAATGCCCAAGAGGCCCATGAGGCAGTACGCCCCACCTCGGTCACCCTGGTACCCGACCAGCTTAAAGACGCACTGAAACCAGAACAACTCAAACTCTACGAACTGATCTGGAAGCGGGCAGTGGCCTGCCAGATGATCCATGCCACTATGGATACGGTGAGCATCGATTTGACCCCTGGGACGAACGGCAAAAAAGATCACGCCGGTAATATATTTCGCGCCACCGGTTCCACCGTAGTTAATCCGGGATTCATGGCGGTCTACCAGGAAGGCAGTGACGACAGCAAACCCGAATCCGATAGCCAAAAAATACTCCCCCCCATGAAGGAGGGTGACGAAATTGGGTTACAGCTTATCCGCAAAGAACAACATTTCACTGAACCCCCACCCCGATTTAGTGAAGCCAGCCTGGTGAAGACCCTTGAGGCCCACGGTATCGGTCGACCCTCCACCTATGCGTCTATTATTTCTACCCTGCAAAACAGAGAGTATGTCACTACTGACAGACGCCGGTTTACGCCAACAGATGTAGGCATGGTCGTCAATAAATTCTTGTCTGGGCATTTTTCAAAATACGTGGATTATGACTTTACTGCAAAGCTTGAAGACGACTTGGATGCCATTTCCCGCGGCGAACAGGAATGGAGGCCCTTGCTGGAAAAATTCTGGACCGAATTTAAAAAGGAGGTAGATCACAAGGAGGCTACTGTGGATAGAAAAGACGTCACCCAGGAAGAAATGGATGAAAACTGTCCGACCTGCGGCGCCAAACTCTCGACCCGTCTTGGCCGCCATGGCAAATTCGTGGGCTGCACCGCCTACCCGGAGTGTAAGTACACAAGAAATCTTGACGATGAACCCGGCGCCTCCAACGAACCCGAGGTGGTAGAGGGGCGCCAATGCCCCAAGTGTGAATCAAATCTGGTCATCAAGCGAGGCCGTTACGGTAAATTTATCGGTTGTAGTAGCTACCCGGACTGCAAACACATGGAGCCTCTGGAAGCGCCTGAAGACACAGGCGTCACCTGCCCCGAGTGCAAACAAGCCTCCATGCTCAAACGCAAATCCAGATACGGCAAGGTATTTTATTCCTGTGCCCGTTACCCGGATTGTAAATATGCAGTCTGGAACGAACCCCTGGATGAGCCCTGCCCTGAGTGTCAGCACCCTATCTTAACTTTAAAGACCACCAAGCGCCGGGGAACAGAGAAAGTCTGTCCACAAAAAGAATGCAAATACGCCGAACAGATCGAGGCGCCGGAGGCCTAACCGCACCCATTTTAGAACAGACCTTCTGGTATCGCCTTGTCCGGCGCAACAACAACCGGCGGGGCAACGGTGGTTTCATCTCCGCTCTCTATATCTTCCGCCCTGGCTATGCCAACAATAAAATACTCTCGGTAACCGATAGGATCATCGTCTGTAGTGGGTTGGCCTGTATCCATGTTGATTTGTGCGCTGGTAATGCCACGCGGTGGAATTCGCGGCTCTTCCAGCGTCCCCGCCAACGCCACGCGCATGTAATCTATCCAAATCGGTAGCGCTGCCCGGCCACCGGCCTCACCACGGCCCAAAGACCTGGGCTGATCGAAACCCACCCATACGGTTGTAACCAAGCCACGATTAAACCCTGAGAACCAAGCATCGCGAAAATCATTGGTGGTGCCCGTTTTGCCAGCCAAATCCTTGCGTTTTAACACCAAGGCGCGACGCCCGGTACCCACCTTGATGACGTCTTGCAACATGCTGGTCATGATATAGGCATTTTCAGCGCTGATAGCCCGCTTCGCATAGCGTGGCCTTTTCTGTTGGGCGGGCTCTACCAATTTACCTTCGGGTTTTGCTCCTCGTCGCTTGTCCCCAGCATTAGTATCTAACTCCGTTAGCTCTGTTTGCTCATCAGATGATTCATTCCTAACCGTAACTTTTGGCTCTTCGGCCTTTTCGGACACGCAGGTCGCGCAAACAATGGTGGGATTGGCGCGCTCAACAATGTCGCCGGCGCCATTTTCTACGCGCTGAATGACATAGGGTTCTATAAGAAACCCACCGTTAGCAAATACGGCAAAACCAGATACCACCTCCATAGGTGTAAGCGAGGCCGTGCCCAATGCCAAAGACAGATTTTTCGGCAGACGTTCTTCATCAAAACCAAACCGCTGGAGATATTTTACAGTAAACTCTGGCCCAAGCGACCGCAACAGACGCACGGATACCAGGTTTAAGGATAAGGTCAACGCCCGGCGCAGGCGGGTTGGACCGAAAAACTTACCACTATAATTTTCTGGGCGCCACACACCCTCCAGCTGAACATCCGGCACTACGATAGGCGCACCGCTTACCCGGCTGGCAGCAGTAAATCCCTTCTCCAGAGCTGCGGAGTAAATAAAGGGCTTGATATTCGACCCAGGTTGCCGTCGTGCCTGTATCACCCGGTTAAACTTGCTATCAAAAAAATCAAACCCGCCACTCAGGGCGACCACCCGGCCATCCTGTGGTTCTATCGACACGATTGCGCCACTGACTCCAGGGACTTGAGCCAACCACCATTCATCCTGTCCTGCTTTATCAGCTCGTTTCTCGGCATAGATGACATCGCCCACACGCAAAATATCTGTAACCCGTTTTGGGTTAGGCCCTTTACTGTTTCCGCTGATGTAAGGGCGTGCCCATTTTAGTCCTTCCCATTCCAGGCTGATGGTCTGTCCCTGACCGATATAGGCCTGTAAGGTCTCGGCGTGGGTGACCATCACAATGGCGGGTACCAAATGGGCAGACCGGGATACTTTGGCCAGAACCTTGTCGAGCAAAATGGGGTCGGCTGCCTCACCAATTTGCACTCGCCTTAGGGGCCCACGATAACCGTGACGCCGCTCATAGGCCATCAGTCCATCACGCAGCGCAACATCGGCGGCCCGCTGGCGAGTGGCGTCTATGGTGGTGTATACCCTGTAGCCCCCGCCATAGGCCATATCACCATATTTGCGCACCATATAGTGCCGTACCATCTCGGCCACATAGGGGGCCGAAACCTCGATCGCCGCCCGATGTTTAGTTGCAGTCAACGCCGACAGCCGGGCTTGGCTATGAATTTTCTCGTCAATAAATCCCAGCTTATACATTCTGTCGAGGACATAGTTGCGCCGTGCCTTGGCATTTTCCGGGTTGCTCAGGGGATTATTTCTTGACGGCGCCTTGGGCAAACCTGCCAACATGGCCATTTGCGGCAGTGTCAGCTCTGTCAGGGGATGGCCATAGTACATATGGGCAGCGGCGGCGAAACCGTAGGAACGGTGACCCAGGAATATTTTATTGAGATACAACTCAAGTATCTGATTCTTCTCCAGTTCCTGTTCGATCTTAAACGCCAACAAGATTTCCTTTATCTTTCGGGTATAGGTCTTTTCCGGGCTTAGAAAATAGTTTCGCGCCACCTGCATGGTGATCGTGCTCGCCCCTTGACCGTGCCCACCGCTACGTAGATTAGCGATAGCGGCGCGTATAATGCCCAGAAAATCCACGCCCTGGTGCACATAGAAAGAATCGTCTTCTGCAGCCAGCACCGCCTTGATTAACAGGGTCGGTACTTCTTCGGTGTGGACGGGCACCCGTCGCTCCTCGCCAAATTCCGCCATCAATTCACCCCTGGCGGTATAGACTCGCAGGGGCACCTTGAGTTGTATATCCCTCAATGTCTCGACTGCGGGTAGAGATGGGGAGACCACCAGGGCCACCACCGCCAAACCCAGGAGCCCGGTGACCACCAAACCCAACACCCCAGTAAGCAGGTTAATAGGAGAAATGCTTAACTTTTTCATATAGTTATGAAACCTTACGATAAAAATCGGATAGACCGCCGGTCGGATTTTATAGGAATTTCACCCGCTACACCCAAAAAGTCTGTTGTGTTTTAGATTTGTTATCGACTATAGTTGCGATTGCATTTAAACCAAGTTGGGATATTATGCCTGTAACCATCAGAAAGTAGGCGACTTTTTTGGAAATTTTTGCCAAAAAACAACAATCCATCGTAGGTGTGGATATCAGTTCCTCTGCGGTCAAGGTCCTTGAGCTCAGCAAGAGCGGCGACCACTACCGGGTGGAACGCTATACTGTGGACCCGCTGCCCCAAAATGCAGTGGTGGAAAACGCCATTACTGACGTCGATCAGGTTGGCCATGCTGTGGAGCGTGCTATCAAACGTTCGGGCACCCGCTGCAAGCACGCCGCCGTGGCGGTCGCCGCCTCCCATGTGATCACCAAGACCATCACCATGACCTCAGGGCTGAACGAGTCAGAACTCGAAACTCAGATTGAGCTGGAAGCTGACCACTATATCCCCTACCCCCTGGATGAGGTCAACCTGGATTTCGAGGTCATTGGCCCGTCTGGGTCTGACCCCAACCAGGATGAAGTGCTCATCTCCGCTTGCCGCAAGGAAATCGTAGACGATTATATTGCGGTGATAGAACAGGCGGGCCTCGCCCCAGCGGTCGTGGACGTAGAATCCTACGCCATGGAAAGCGCCTACACCCTCATTGCCAAACATCTTCCTGGTGGTGGCATGGAAAAGACCATTGCCATTCTCGATTTTGGCGCCACCACCATGCACATGAATGTGATGCATAACAATCGATCAATTTACACCCGTGACCACGCCTTCGGTGGCAAACAGTTAACCGAGGAAATTCAGCGCCGCTACGGCCTGTCCTATGCTGAGGCGGGTCTGGCCAAGAAGGTAGGGGGGCTACCGGACAACTACCAAACCGACATCCTCCACCCTTTTATGGAGGCCATGTGCCAGGAAACTACCCGGGCGCTGCAGTTCTTTTACTCATCGAGCCAATTTAGTAGCGTAGACCAGGTCTTGATAGCGGGCGGCTGCGCCCAGATATTGGGCGTAGACGAGTTGATCGCCAATCGGGCGGGAATCCACGCGTCAGTAGCCAACCCATTTACCAGCATGTCACTGGCGTCCCGAATCAAACCCCAATCCCTAAGCGGTGATGCACCCTCTTTAATGGTGGCATGCGGCTTGGCGATGCGGAGTTTTGAGCAATGACGAAGATCAATCTCCTACCCTGGCGTGAAATGCGTCGCCGCCAGCTGGACCTTCAGGTCCTGCGAGGCAGTTTCTTTGCCTGGGCTTTGATGGGGCTCTTGGCCCTTTATGTCAATCTTCACCTCAACGGAAAGATCAGTGCGCAAAATGTCAGGAACGACTACATCCAGAAAGAGATAGGAAAACTGGAGGATCAGATCAAGGAAATCAAGGAATTAAAAAAGAAGCGCGCCGACCTCATCTCACGCATGGACGTCATCCAACGCCTGCAAGGTGATCGTACGCGAATAGTCCATATCTTCGATGACCTTGTCAGAAAACTGCCTGAGGGAGTGTACCTTACCGGGTTTAAGAAAAAAGGAACAACAATTAACTTAACGGGTATAGCTCAATCAAACGGTCGCATTTCTCTCTTTATGCGCCAACTTGATGCATCAGAGTGGTATACCAACCCACGGCTTCAGGTTATCAATATCACCCAAGATGGCGGTCTACGTGTCAGCAAGTTCACGCTTCAGGCTACCCTGGCACAGAAGAAGACCATTTTGGCCGATGAGAGCATAAACTAAACTGTTATGTTAGCCGACGACCTAAAAAATCTAGACATAAACGATATCGCTTCGTGGCCCATACCTATAAAAATAATAGGTACCGTTATAGTGTCGGCGTTGATTCTTGCTCTCGGCTACTGGTTTTTTATTCAAGATCAACTGGACACCCTTGATAAAGCCGAGCGCAAGGAGCAAGCACTTCGTGCCAACTTTTTGACGAAAAAGGCCCTGGCAATCAATCTACCGGCCTACAGGAAACAAATGGCCGACATGGAAGAAGACTTTGGAGTCATGCTACGCCAGCTTCCCAACAAAACTGAGATTCCAGAACTGCTGATCGATATCACCCAAGCGGGCCTAAGCCGGGGCTTGAAATTTGAACTCGTTAAACCCGGCACAAAGATCTATTCGGATTTTTACGCAACACTCCCAATCGACCTAAATGTAGTGGGCACCTACCATGAGCTGGGCCAATTCGTTAGCGATCTGGCCGCCTTGCCGCGCATTGTTTCGTTGGGCAATATCGATATTACACCGGTAAAAAATAAGCTTTCCATGAAAACAATTGCACTCACTTACCACTATCTGGATGAAGAGGAAATCGCCGCGCAATCTGCTACAAAAAACAAGAAAAAGCGTAGGCGTAGATAACGCATTATGCGTGGCATAAAAAAATATCTTGTAATCATCATCAGCTTGATCCTGGCCGGTTGTGGTGGCGCCAATGTCGATGATCTGCGCGAATTCACCAAAAATGCACACAAAGGCAAAAAGCCCAGGGTTGAACCTTTACCACTCTTTCAACCACAGGCAGGTTTTGCCTACACGGCATCGGACCTGACAGATCCTTTTTCACCCACTAATCTGCGTCCTGTAAAGGCACCACTAGGCGCCAGCCACGGCGACAAGTCACCCGACCCCCATCGGCGTAAAGAACCACTGGAGTCTTATCCCTTGGACTCCCTGGCCATGGTTGGAACATTGGGAAGGAACAACCAGACCTGGGTCATCGTTCGGGCGCCAGACGGTAGCGTTCACCATGCCCATATGGGTAACTATATCGGTGAAAACTATGGACGAATTATAGGGCTATCAGATTCCAGAATTAAAATTATGGAGCTCGTGCTGGACCAAAGTGGTAGATGGGTGGAACGGGAGACGGGTCTAGCCGTCGTTGACTAGCGATAGGGGCAAATAATTATGAACACTTCACATAGAAGAACACAAACAATGAAAGTGACCGATAAATCACTGTTCATTTTTATCGGACTATTTTTTTTCTCCCTTAGCTCTTCGGCAGCCACCTTAAAAACGCTTTCATGGCAAGAAGGGGAGGGGCAACCAACGCTACGGGTAGCCGTGGATGGCAAGGCCACATTCTCTACCAGTGAGTTACAGGGCGGTCAACGACTACGCGTTACCCTCGAAAACACCAAGCTTCCCAACAACCCGTTAAATATCGGCAGCAAAGGAATTGTAAAAAGCGTGGCTCCCTTTGCTAGCGATGACGGTCGTTCGGTTCATATTGATATATTGGTCAGCGAACCGAGCAGATTAGAAGTCAATCGCCGGAAAAATATTTATCTCTTGGTTATCAAGCCAATAAATGCGCCATCTACCACCCCTTCTACCCATGCTCATGATGCACCCAAAACGGTTGCTTCTAATGCCTACAGCCATGTTAAACCCAACCCGATTTCTTCAGCCCCTACTAAAGATCATTCGCCATCAAACATATTAAAGAACATTAAGTTCGACACACTGTCTGGAGGGCGTGTACTGATAAAGCTCAACATGACCCACCAGCCTGCGGAACCAGGTAGTTTTAGTATTAACAAACCCGCTCGTATAGCACTGGACTTTTTTGATACTCAAAGTAGTTTTGGGAGCAAGACTATACCAGTAGAATTGGGTGTCGTAGAAACGATATCAGCAATTGAAAGTCAAGGACGTACGCGCATCGTGCTCAATCTCCTGACACCGGTGGGATACAAAACCAAAATAGAACCCGATGGATTGGTTATAACGATTGATGGCTCTACAAACAAGGCCAATCAACCGGTCAAAAAAACAGGGACGGTCAATTTTGCCAAACCCACGTCTGATGGTTCTCACACCCTGGAGGGTGTGGACTTTCGGCGCGGCGCTAAGGGAGAGGGCAAGGTGATCATTAATCTCTCCGACGATACCACTGGAATCGATATTAAAGAGCAAAGTGGTGAGATTGTCATCGACTTGTTGAACACCAATTTGCCGGACAAACTGGAGCGCCGACTGGATGTTGTCGATTTCGCAACACCGGTGCGGACCATTGACACGTTTCGTTTCAAAAATAGCACCCGCCTGATCATACAGGCTAGTGGAAGATTTGATCACCTGGCCTATCAGTCAGGAAACGTGCTCACCATCGAAGTTAAACCCTTTGGTAAGGAAGAGGAAGAAAAGCGCAAAGCGGATGAATTTGGTTACTATGGTGAGACTTTGTCACTCAATTTTCAAAACATCGAAGTACGGGCTGCCCTGCGTGTCATTGCCGATTTTACTGGCCTCAATTTTGTCACCAGTGACACCGTTAAAGGTACATTGACACTACGACTCAAAGACGTCCCCTGGGATCAAGCGCTGGATATCATTTTGAGCGCAAAGGGTTTGGCTAAACGCGCCAAAGGAAATGTAATCTGGGTCGCACCGGCAGAAGAAATTGCCGAAAAGGAAAAGATTGCACTCAAGGCCAGCAAGGCGGTGGCGGATTTGGAACCCTTGGTCAGTGAGTTGATACTGATCAACTATGCCAAGGCAAGCGACATCGCTGAACTTCTTAAATCGGTAAAATCGATATTGCCTCAAGACGCCAGTGCCGGCAACCTTACAACTATCTCAGTTGAAAGTTTTGAGACTGTCTCAAACAGCCTGCTTTCACCTCGCGGTAACGTCACTGTCGATGCCCGCACCAATTCACTTCTGGTCCAGGATACCCGGGCACAGATACGGTCGGTGAAAAAACTTATCGCCAAATTAGATAGGCCGGTAGAGCAAGTGATGATCGAAACCCGCATTGTCGAGGCCAGCGATGATTTTAGCCGCTCCATAGGCGCCCGGTTTGGTATAACCAATCGCAACCGCTCACTCAATATCCCGGGTTCTCCCGGGACAAATGCCGGCGACGCCGTGCTCACGGGCCAATTGGAAAACGCTACCGACATCTATAATGAAGACACCTATCTGATCAATGGCGCGGGGCTCAACGTCAATCTCCCCTCTCCTGGTGTTGATGGCGACCCTGCGGGATCCATCGCCTTTACCCTGTTCAAGATTGCATCGACCCATTTGCTGGCCCTGGAATTGAGCGCCCTGGAATCTGAAGGCCGCGGTAAGATCATCGCCAGCCCGCGCCTAGTCACCGCTAACGATAAGGAGGCCCGCATCGAACAAGGCGAGGAGCGCGTTGTAATATCCACAAGTTCATTGGGTGGCACTACGGCCGCTTCAGGTAGCTCCACCAGATTTACAGTTATCGAAGCCAAGCTCAGTCTCACTGTGACCCCACACATCACACCGGATGACAGCGTTATCCTTGATGTAAACATCACTAAGGATAATTTCAATACCCCCACGGGTCCCGCCAAAGACACCAAATCCATCAAAACCCAGGTCCTGCTCAACAATGGCGAGACCGTAGTCATTGGTGGTATTTATCAACAAGAAATGGTGAATACTAATAAGAAGATCCCATTGCTGGGCGACATCCCTATTCTGGGCAACTTCTTTAGGAAAAAAGAGAAGCTCGACAATAAGGTGGAGCTGTTAATATTCCTAACCCCTCGGATCCTGGCGCAAGAACTAAAGTCCCGTTAACAGGCAACCTGGGCCAGTGTGGACCTACACCATCGCCATTAACAAGGCATGCTGATACCGTTTACTTTTGGCTTTCTACTAATGGGCAACTTTAGTGAGTCCGCGCAGCGCGCAGTATAGAGGCCCTGTGAATATTCCACTGATGTTGCACTAAATCATTGCTAATGTCCGAAAGCATCTTCCTCATCGGCCCCATGGGCGCTGGTAAAACCACCATCGGCCGGCAACTGGCCAAGATACTGGACATGCACTTTATTGACTGTGATCACGCCATTGAGGAGCACACAGGTGTCAAAATTCCCGTCATCTTTGAGATTGAGGGCGAATCTGGGTTCCGTAAAAGGGAGTCCGCCATGTTGGACGAACTCACCGCCAAACCCAATATCGTGCTCGCAACCGGTGGTGGCGTGATCCTTTCTGAAGCCAATCGGCGGCTATTGCGCAGCCGCGGACATGTGGTATACCTGCAAACATCTGTGAATACCCAACTGGAAAGAACGCGCAACAGCCGCAATCGCCCCCTACTTGATACCGATGACCGCCGCGCTCGACTCGAGGAAATTATGCGATTACGAGAGCCCCTCTACCGCCAGGAGGCGGATCTGATCATCGATACGGAAGGTCGTTCTCCTACCCGGGCCGCCCAAAAAATCGTGGAAAAGATTAATACAAAGTGAATACCCTGCATGTAGAAATTCCCGGGCGACGTTACCCGATATTCATTGGTACCGGATTATTAGACCAGCCATCTCTGCTTGAGCCCTACATCAAGGGAAAACAGGTATTGGTGGTCAGCAACGAGACCGTGGCCCCCTTCTATATCGAACGACTTCAATCTCAACTTGGCCAATATGAAGTACACCGCATCATTCTTGCCGATGGGGAACAGTACAAAAATATCGATACCCTCAATACCATTTTCGATGCCTTGCTTGAGACACCCTGTGACCGGGACGTAACCCTCATTGCTTTGGGGGGTGGGGTGGTGGGAGACATTACAGGATTTGCTGCCGCATGTTACCAGCGTGGGGTCGCCTATATTCAGGTTCCGACCACCCTCCTTGCCCAGGTGGACTCCTCGGTAGGGGGGAAAACAGCGGTCAATCACCGCCTGGGCAAAAATATGATCGGGGCCTTCTATCAGCCCCGCTGTGTCATAGCCGATACCGGGGCCTTGAGCACCTTAGCTGACCGGGAGCTGGGCGCTGGCCTTGCCGAAGTCATAAAATACGGACTGATTCGCGACATCGAATTCTTTGAGTGGCTGGAAGAACACCTGGATCAAATCTTGCGGCGGGACAACGACGCTCTGGTCTACGCCATCGAACGATCGTGCCAGAACAAAGCCGATATCGTAAGCCAGGACGAACACGAAGCGGGTATACGCGCCATCCTCAATCTCGGCCACACCTTTGGCCACGCCATAGAGACCGGCATGGGCTATGGTGTGTGGTTACATGGCGAAGCAGTTGCGGTTGGCATGGTTATGGCCGCCGACCTTTCGCGACGTAGCGGCTGGCTGTCCGAATCAAAATTTAGACGGGTTGAGACGCTCATCCATCGGGCTGGACTACCGACAACGGCCCCCAGTGAAATGACAGAGCCTCGTTTTCTGGACCTCATGGCCGTAGACAAAAAAGTCCACGCGGGCCAACTGCGATTAATCTTGTTACAAGACATCGGCAAGGCCGTTATCAGCGATGACTTTGATCAAACACTGCTGAAACAAACGCTAAACAGGGTGTCGGGCTGAAGCTCGACCTTCTACATTCCCAACCGTAATAAGCTTGTAGGCCGGAATTCAACCGCCAGGGACCTCGGCACCCGTAGTGTGCGGCCACACACGGAAGGGTATGGTGGCAGGGATCGTTCCCAATGATTCTTCTGCATTTCCCCCGTCCATGGGGGGCCAGAAGTGCGAAGAAATCATCTGGAATGATTTTGTCATTCCGCCAGCAAGACATATCCGGGTCTTTGCCACAGAGACACGGAGGACACTAAGAATAACCTTATCCAATAGTTGGTACTGGCAATTAAGATTGTTTCGAGGATATTCCCTTAGAGCGACTATGCAAGTTTACTTTTCTCAGTGCCTCTGTGGCAAATGTACTGGTTTACCCACTCAGAGCCACATTTCCATCGCCCACCATCTACGGTAGGGTAGGCGGTAATATGCCAGAACTTGCCCCCTATGCCGCCAGTGATGTCCATTCGCGAGGACGTCGTTATCCGGAACCGGCCCCTTCCCACCGTGGGGAGTTCCAACGGGACCGTGATCGCGTCATCCATTCCACCGCATTCCGCCGCCTGGAGTACAAAACCCAGGTGTTTGTTAATCACGAAGGTGACCTGTTTCGTACCCGCCTGACCCATTCCATTGAGGTAGCCCAAATAGGTCGCTCAGTAGCCCGTGCCCTTGGGCTCAATGAAGACCTCACCGAGGCCATCAGTCTGGCCCACGATCTGGGACATACGCCCTTTGGCCACTCCGGCCAAGATGCCTTAAATGGTTGTATGGGCGATTGGGGTGGCTTTGAACACAACCTGCAATCCCTTCGGGTTGTTGACCACTTGGAAGAAAAATACGCTGAATTTCCTGGCCTCAACCTCACCTTCGAAACGCGCGAAGGCATTCTAAAACATTGTTCGTTAAAAAATGCCGGGGCCCTGGGCGATATCGGTGCTCGTTTTATCAACCAGAAACAGGCCAGTCTGGAGGCGCAACTTGCCAATGTGGCGGATGAGATTGCCTACAACAATCATGACGTGGACGATGGCCTGCGCTATGGGCTAATAAGCATCGAACAACTACAGGAAGTGGCGCTATTTGCGGAACAATACAATTGCGTAACTCAAAAATACCCAGGGCTGGATAAGCGGCGACACATTCATGAAACCATACGCCGCATGATCAACTATGTGGTGATCAACCTCATCGACCACAGCCAAAACCTGCTCACACAATCTGCGGTGACCCATATTGGCAATGTCCGCGATGCCGGACGCGTTCTAATTGACTACGATACCGAGGTCAAGGAAAAGACGCTTGCCCTCAAACGATTTCTGCGCGAGCATCTTTATAACCACCATCGGGTAAGGCGTATGAGTCACAAGGCCACCCGAGTCATAGAACAACTCTTTAATGCCTTTATGGACGACTATCGAATATTGCCCCCCCAATATCAAAGCCGAATTCAAGCTTGTGATAAACCTGATGGCAAAACCGGATGGGCCAGAATCGTGGCCGACTACATCGCCGGCATGACCGACCGCTACGCCATCGCCGAACATTCCCGCTTGTTTGACCCGCCGAGACCTACTTGAGAAATGATGTGGGCACAAATACCGCCACTGAAAGTGGCCTTTTCAGCCCACCTCGGGGTCTCGACCGACTCCTCCGCAGATGGGGTGAATCAGGGCTTCCCAATGGAACCAAAGGGTCAGGCAGGAATGGCACTTTAAGTTAAGTACCATTCCTGCCTGACCCCAGTTACGGGCCAACCCGATATTCCGTATATTTTGAGTGGGTTTAATTGAACCCCACTCCCCCAAACCGGTATACTTTGCGCCCTTTGCCTGCACGCCCAGGCGGGGCTCCCCGTCTGCCCAGCTTATGCATCTGTGCAGTCGGACAGAATCGACATTAATTTTTGGATTTGAAAACCTGTGAGCAAGAATACCCGCATCCACGGCGGCCTGTACCGCCCGGAATTTGAAAAAGACAGTTGCGGCTTTGGCCTGATCGCTCAAATGGACGGGAAACCGAGCCATTGGTTGGTACAAACCGCCATCAACTCCCTGGCCTGTCTTACCCACCGTGGCGCCGTGGCGGCAGACGGCAAGACCGGCGATGGTTGTGGCCTATTACTCCAAAAGCCAGATGGATTCCTGCGCACGGTAGCCGATGAGGCCAATATTTCACTTAACAGACTCTATGCCGTGGGCATGGTGTTTTTGAGTACCGACACCAAATTAGCGGACCAGGCCAAAAACCAACTCGAAACCGCTGTGACCCAAGCTGGTCTGTCTGTCGCCGGATGGCGGGCTCCGCCCATCGACCCACAGGCCTGCGGCGAAGAGGCCCTGGCGTCACGCCCCCATATCGAACAGGTCTTTGTCAACGCTCCTCAAAACATGAGCCCAGATGAATTTGAACGCAAGCTGTTTGTCGCCCGTCGGCGCACGGAAAAGGCTGTCACTGACAGCGATGACACCTTTTATATTCCCAGCCTGTCGTCCAAGCTGCTCTCCTACAAAGGCCTGGTCATGCCCGGAAACTTGTCCCAATTCTATGCTGATCTCAAGGACCCCCGGCTGGAATCGGCGCTGTGTGTATTTCATCAACGTTTTTCAACCAACACCTGGCCTCAGTGGCGTTTGGCACAGCCATTTCGCCTGCTTGCCCACAATGGTGAAATCAACACCATTCAGGGCAACCGCAATTGGTCGGTAGCCCGAGGCCATAAATTTGAAACTCCACTTATAAAAAACATGGCCGACATTCGGCCCCTGGTCTCCATGGACGGATCAGACTCCAGCAGCCTGGACAACATGCTGGAAGTCTTGCTTGCCGGCGGCATGGACATCTTTCGCGCCATGCAGCTTCTGATCCCACCGGCTTGGCAAAACATTCAAACCATGGACCCGGATCTACGCGCCTTCCATGAATACAATTCCATGCACATGGAGCCCTGGGACGGCCCCGCCGGCATCGTGCTCACCGATGGTCGTCACGCCGCCTGCGTCGTGGACCGCAATGGCCTGCGCCCTACCCGTTATGTTATCACCCAGGACCGCCATATCACCCTGGCTTCGGAAATTGGCGTCTATGACTATAAACCCGAAGACGTGGTGGCCAAGGGCCGTCTCAAACCCGGCCAAATGATCGCCGTCGATATCGAAACCGGCACCCTTCTCCTACCCGAAGATATCGAACAATCACTCAAGCAACGGCATCCCTATCGGCAGTGGATTAACGACCATGTCACCCACATCAGGTCGGTACTGGATGAAGAAGTCAATTGCAGCGTGGCCATGAACCCGGCTACCCTGAACATCTATCAAAAGATGTTTCAGATCAGTTTCGAAGAACGGGACCAGATATTGCGCGTGCTGGCCGAGGCAGGCCAGGAAGCCATCGGCTCCATGGGAGACGATACCCCTTTACCGGTACTATCAAAACAAGTGCGTTCACTGTACGACTACTTTCGCCAGCAATTTGCCCAGGTAACCAATCCCCCCATCGACCCGCTACGGGAACAGATCGTCATGTCTTTAGAGACCTGTTTCGGCCGTGAGAAGAATTTATTCGAGGAAACATCCGAACACGCCCATCGATTGCTGGTGAATTCGCCGGTATTGTCCGCCAGCAAGTTCAACCAACTACTGTCCATTGACGACTCGGCCTACAACCACGTCCGAATCGACCTGAATTATTCGGTTGACAAACCCCTGGAAGCCGCCATTCGTCACATCTGCGATGAAGCGGTTGAGGCGATCAATAACGCTGCCACCATCGTCGTGCTCAGTGATCGCGATATCGCCCATGACAAACTTCCTATACATGCCCTGCTCGCTACCGGCGCGGTCCATCATCGGCTCATCGCCGAAGGCCTGCGTTGTGATGCAAACATTGTGGTGGAGACCGCCACCGCCCGGGACTCTCATCATTTTGCGACATTGATTGCTTATGGCGCAACGGCCATTTTTCCCTATATGGCCTATGACTGTCTATGTGACATGTTGCGCAGTAAAGAGATTCCTGACGGCGATGCAGTCAAATTGTCACAAAACTATCGCAAGGGCATCAACAAGGGTCTGTACAAAATCATCTCCAAGATGGGCATCGCCACCATCGCCAGCTATAGAGGATCCCAGTTGTGCGAGGCAATAGGCCTCAATCAGGAAATTGTCGATCTATGTTTTAAGGGCACTACCTGTCGCATTCAAGGCGCACAGTTCTCGGAACTGGAGACCGACCAACGAATACTGGCAAAGGCCGCCTGGAATCCCCGCAAGCCCATACAACAAGGTGGCCTGTTAAAGTACGTGCACGGCGGTGAATACCACGCCTACAACCCTGACGTCATTAAGACCATACATGCGGCAGTACAAAGCGGTGATTATGAAAAATACAAGGTCTTTAGCCAATTAGTCGATGACCGTGCGCCAACGGTACTGCGGGACCTGCTACAACTCACACCTACTGCCAAACCCATCTCCCTGGAGGAAGTGGAACCCATTGAGGACATTCTCGTCAGGTTCGACTCGGCGGGGATGTCTCTGGGTGCCCTTTCACCCGAGGCCCACGAAACCCTGGCCAAGGCCATGAATCGTCTCGGTGGCCGATCGAATTCCGGTGAAGGCGGTGAAGACCCCGAGCGTTATGTGGACCGCGACCGCTACTCAAAAATCAAGCAAGTGGCCTCAGGCCGCTTTGGTGTCACCCCGGCCTATTTAGTCAATGCCGAGGTATTACAGATCAAGGTTGCCCAGGGCGCCAAACCTGGTGAAGGCGGTCAGTTGCCCGGCCATAAGGTCAACGAATTTATCGCCCGTTTGCGATTTTCTCGTCCCGGGGTAGCGTTAATCTCACCACCCCCCCATCACGACATCTATTCTATTGAAGACTTGGCACAACTTATCTTCGACCTCAAACAGGTCAACCCCGACGCCCTGGTGTCGGTAAAACTGGTGGCCGAAGCCGGGGTCGGCACCATCGCCGCCGGGGTGGCCAAGGCCTATGCGGACCTCATCACCATCTCCGGCTATGACGGCGGTACAGGCGCCAGTCCCCTGACCAGCGTGAAGTATGCCGGTAGTCCCTGGGAACTGGGCCTCACCGAGACCCATCAGATCCTGCGCGCTAACAACCTACGCGGCAAGGTGCGGGTACAAACCGATGGTGGCCTCAAGACCGGTCTGGACGTCATCAAGGCCGCCATCCTCGGCGCCGAGAGCTTTGGCTTTGGTACCATGCCCATGGTCGCCCTGGGTTGCAAGTACCTGCGTATCTGTCACCTCAACAACTGTGCTACCGGTGTCGCCACCCAGAACGAAACCTTGCGAAATAGAACCAATTTCATTCGAGAGGTGGGTATGGTAATGAACTATTTCCGCTTTGTGGCCGAGGATACCCGCGAACATATGGCGGCTCTGGGCATTCGCAAACTCACCGACCTCATTGGCCGCACCGACCTGCTCCAACAAGACGGCGCCCAGACACCTAAACAACATAAACTGGACCTGAGCCCCATACTCTCCGATGCGGGGGTCCCTAAAGACAAACCGCAATTCTGCCAGCAACCCAGGAACACCCCTTTTGATAAGGCGGAGCTTGCGGAAACCATGGTAAAGGATGCGCTCCCCGCTATCGAATCTATGGGCGGCGGAGAATTTCACTACCCCATTCGTAACGTCAACCGCTCCATTGGCGCCCGCCTTTCCGGTGAGATCGCCAAACGCCATGGTAACCAAGGTATGGCCGCTACCCCCATCAATATCTATTTAAAGGGTTCCGCAGGCCAGAGCCTTGGGGTATGGAATGCCGGTGGCCTGAACATTCACCTTGAAGGCGATGCCAACGACTACGTAGGTAAGGGCATGGCCGGCGGCAAGATCGTTATCCGTCCCCCCGAGAATTCCAGCTTCGACAGCAATACCACTACCATTATCGGTAATACCTGCCTGTATGGCGCCACCGGTGGAAAACTATTTGCCGCCGGTCTGGCGGGAGAACGCTTTGGGGTGCGCAACTCGGGCTGTCACGCAGTGGTAGAAGGGGTCGGTGACCACGGTTGTGAATATATGACCGGCGGGGTGATCACCGTGCTGGGCCCGACAGGACTCAACTTCGGCGCCGGCATGACTGGGGGGTTTGCCTTCGTGCTCGATCTGGATAACCGCTTCGTTCGTCATTACAACCACGAACTGGTGGATATTCACAGCATCACCCCGGAGCACATGGAGGCCCACCGCAACTATTTGTGCGGCATGATCGAAGAATTTGTTAGCGAGACAGATAGTCACTGGGGCAAGACTGTGCTGAATGAATTCGACACCATGGCGGGTCATTTTTGGCTGATTAAACCCATGGCGGCAAATCTCGAAACCTTGCTCCGGGCAGCGTAACCAAAAAACAACAACACTGACAATAAAAAGACTCAATAACCAGATGCACCACATTCAAGTGCTGGCACTTGGGTACTTACTAAACTTATGGCAAAAACCGATTTTCAATTTCTGAATCAACCACGACAGAATCCGGCCAAAACTGGGGCACAGGTCCGGATCACGGGGTTTGGTGAAATCTATGGCCAATTCGACGCCACCACCGCCGCCTGCCAGAGTACACGCTGCTTGCACTGTGGCAATCCCTATTGCGAGTGGAAGTGCCCGGTACATAACTATATCCCCAACTGGTTAAAGCTGGTGGCTGAAGGCAATCTATTCGAAGCTGCCGAACTCTGCCATCGCACCAATTCCCTGCCTGAAATCTGTGGCCGAATCTGCCCCCAAGACCGTTTGTGTGAGGGAGCGTGCACACTCAACGATGGTTTTGGCGCCGTCACCATTGGTTCGATAGAAAAATACATTACCGACACCGCGCTGGAACAAGGCTGGCGTCCCGATATGACTAAAGTCATCGACACCGGCAAGACCGCGGCCATTGTCGGTGCCGGACCCGCCGGAATCAGTTGTGCCGATGTGCTCGCCCGCCATGGCGTAAAGTCCAAGGTCTATGATCGCCACCCAGAAATTGGCGGCCTGCTCACCTTTGGCATTCCATCCTTCAAATTGGAAAAAAAAGTGGTCAAGAGGCGCCGCGAGGTGTTGGAGGGCATGGGCGTAGAATTTGTTCTCGACACCGAGATTGGTATCGACCTGCCGTTCCAACAGCTTGTTGATCAAAATGATGCCGTGTTCCTGGGCATGGGGGCCTATACCTTCATGAAAGGTGGATTCCCGGGTGAAGATCTGCCAGGAAAATTTGACGCCCTTCCCTATCTCATATCGAGTATTCACCACCTGCTCAAGCTGGAACAAGGCGCGAACGGCTTTATCGACATGCAGGGCCGCGATATAGTGGTACTAGGGGGTGGCGATACCGCCATGGATTGTACCCGCACCGCCATACGCCAGGGCGCGGCCAGTGTAACCTGTTGTTACCGACGTGACGAAATCAACATGCCCGGCTCAAAGCGAGAGTTCGTCAATGCCAAAGAAGAAGGCGTACAATTTCGTTGGAATCGCCAACCGGTGAAGATCATAGGAAAGGACAAGGTAGAGGGCGTTAAAGTTGTCACCACTGAATTGAGCCCAGAGGATAAAAATGGATGTCGTACGCCTCAAGCAGTACCGGGCAGCGAGGAGATCATTGCCGCCGACCGGGTCATCATCGCATTTGGTTTTCGGCCCAGCCCCGCCACCTGGTTCGAAGAATTTAGTATTGATGTAGACGACCGCGGCCGGGTCAAGGCCATCGCAGACAGTGAATATAAATATCAAACCGCCAACCCAAAAATATTCGCCGGTGGCGATATGGTGCGCGGATCTGACCTGGTGGTTACCGCAGTATATGAGGGCCGCCAAGCCGCTGAGGGCATCCTTGATTTTCTTGGTGTTTAATAAAACTTGCCGCAAAGGCACGAAGACGCAAAGGAAAAATGGCTGCTTAATAATAAATATTTATACATCGCAAAACTCGTTCTGAACGAAACACATTTTTTAACTTTGCGCCTTCGCGGCAAAAACTAATATGACAACATTAAAAAACGACAGATTCCTGCGTGCCTTGATGCGCCAACCGGTGGATGTAACCCCCTTATGGATGATGCGTCAGGCCGGGCGTTATCTGCCTGAATACCGCGAAGTCAGGGCCAAGGCCGGTGATTTTATGACCCTGTGCCAAACACCCGAACTGGCCTGTGAAGTTACCCTGCAACCCCTCGACCGCTTCGACCTGGATGCCGCTATATTATTTTCCGATATCCTGACTATCCCGGATGCCATGGGATTGGGGCTCTATTTTTCTGAAGGTGAAGGACCCAAATTCAAAAGACCGGTACGCAATGCCGAGGACATTGCCGCCCTGGGTATACCTGACCCCGAAGATGATCTGGGCTATGTGATGGATGCAGTTCGCCTGATTCGTAAGGAACTCAACGGACGTGTGCCCCTGATTGGATTTGCCGGTAGCCCCTGGACTCTGGCCACCTATGTCGTGGAAGGTGGTAGCAGTCGTGACTTTGCCTGCATCAAACAACTCATGTTTGATCGTCCCGAACTCATGCACAAATTGCTTAGCGTACTGGCAAGCTCAATCGTCAGCTACCTCAATGCCCAAATCCAGGCCGGCGCCCAAGCAGTGATGATCTTCGACACCTGGGGTGGCGCGCTGACACCCCGGGATTATCGTGAGTTCTCACTGCGCTATATGGGCGAGATCGTTGACAAACTCAAACGCGAGCACAATGGCACAAAGGTTCCGGTCATTTTGTTTACAAAAAATGGTGGTCAATGGTTGGAGGCCATGGCCACCAGCGGTTGCGATGCCCTCGGCATCGACTGGACAACCGACTTAGCAGAGGCGCGTCAGCGGGTGGGTGAGCAAGTGGCGTTGCAAGGCAATATGGACCCCTCCATACTTTACGCTTCTCCGCAACGTATCGAACAAGAAGTGGATGCGATCTTGTCGGGTTACGGTGCCGGTAGCGGCCTGGTATTCAACCTCGGCCATGGCATCCACCAACACATCGAACCCGAAAAGGTCACGATACTGGTAGAGGCGGTACACCGCTTAAGTCCTCCCTACCATCGCTACTAAAACTGTATGGTAACGACCGACCTCGGCTATGCTTGAGACTCAACCAATACAGAGATCGCTTTTATGACCACCAAACGCGCCCGGCTGTTACCTGGCAATAAAGAATTTGATGTGCACGAACATGAATCGGTGCTTGATGCGGCACTACGCGCTGGTCTGACCCTGGGATATAGCTGTAGTAACGGGAGTTGTGGAGAGTGCCGGGCCATACTAGTCGAAGGTGAACTCAAGCGCTGCAGTCATTACGATTATGTCTTTAGCGAGGCCGAAAAAAACCAGGGTTATGTGTTGCTCTGTAGCTTTACAGCACAGACCAACATCGTTGTCGAAGCGGCCACCGCCCAAGGCGTTGAAGACCTTCCTATCCAACAGATTCGCACTACCGTTAGTAAGATAGACCGGGTAGATGAACGTACCATCATCCTGCACCTTAAAACGCCCCGCTCTCAGAGCTTGCGCTTCTTCGCCGGTCAACACGTCACCCTCAACCTGAGTAACGGTATCATGCGCAATAAATCGGTGGCCAGCTGTCCTTGCAATGCAAGATTTCTGCAGTTCCATATCCACAATGCCCCTGGAGATGAATTTGCAGACTATGTCTTCAACAAACTCAGAGCTTTTGATGCAATCACGATTGAGGGGCCCTGGGGCGTATTTACGCTAGATGATAATTCTACCCGACCGATTATCCTGCTGGCCTATGAAACCGGATTCGCCCCTTTCCAAAGCATACTGGAACACGCCATTGCCTTGAAACTCAGTCAGCCCATCCATCTGTATTGGTTGGTAGACAATCCGGGGAGGCACTATCTAGATAACTATATTCGTAGCTGGGTGGATGCCCTCGACAATTTCCAATACACAACTCTCGTTGCCCATGAAAAACTGGAGGATGAGGGTCTGACTCAGGAAAGAAGGATAGCCGCCCTTACCGAAGCAGGCCACCAAATCATCAAGGATCATCCCAACTTGTCGGGCCACGATATCTATATGTGTGGCCCCGACAGTCTGACCCACGCCGCAGTACAACTTCTCCTGGATCGTGGCTTACAAGAGGGCCACCTTCTCATCGATGCAGTAAAAAGACTTTAATTACAGAGACGAGGTACGAGAAATAGAATACTAATTTATGGGCTATAGCAAATAATTTCTTTGCGTACTTTGCGGGCTCCGCGTTAACCCCCCACTCTCACCCTTGTTCCAGCAAACTGCGCAGATCAATAATCGCCGCATTGGCCCGGGAAATATATGACGCCATAATAAGTGAGTAGTTCGTCACCAAACCAAATCCGCTACCATTGAGTACCATCGGGCTCCATGCCGGACGTTGGGTGCTTTCTAACTCACGAATGATTTGACGCAAACTGACCAGCGCATTTTTCTTTCGCAAGATCTCGTAAAAATCGACTTCAACGGCGCGGAGAAAATGAATCAAGGCCCACGTCATACCCCTGGCCTCATAGAAGACATCATCCACTTCCAGCCACGGGGTCTTGATCACGACCATGGCCGGCGCCTCGGTGGATTGCCTGGCGTCGGACTCCCCGGCCATATCGGTGTTCACCCTCACTTGTCCCACGCTGGCGCTGAGACGTTGTGACATACTGCCCAAACGCTTCTCAACTATTGCCAACCAGCCACGCAGATTATCCGCCCTGGCGTAGAACTGGGTACCCGTCTCGTCCTGGTCCGCCAAGTGGTTCATATAGTTGGTTAGGGCGTCAACACCTTTTCGGTATTCGCGCTCACTCGGGGGAAACAACCAGGAGTCATTGTCGAAATTAAAGTGGGGCTCAGCCTGTGACAATGACTTATTCTCTACCGATTGGGTTTGTGACCGGCTCATATCATTTCTAAGCGCCCTCGACAAATCACGCACTTGCACCAGCACACCAAACTCCCAATTGGGAATATTGTCCATTATCAATCCCGGCGGGGTAATATCGTTACTGAGATAGCCGCCAGGTTTTTCCAGCATGGTCTCCACCACTTTTATTAAGGTGGCAGTGGTGACATAACCTACAACAAGCTTCTTGGAATCTCCTTCGGCTCGATCTAATGCGGCACGTTGAACATCAAAGCCGACAGGCTCACCCCCCCACAGCACCAGCAATACCAACCACAGCACCACCAGGGCAATAGAAATGGGGTAACCAAACCATAAGTGGCTGCGTTCCCTAATTCTTTCAGGGTGAAACTGCTCGACCCAGGCCTGTATAAACCGCGAAATCCGTCCTTGCCCCAAACGTCCGTCTGACATTTAAAACACTCCGATAGTCAATGTTGCTATGATCGGCACAAGTATAGCTCAGTAGTGGTTAGATAGGCACGAACCCACATGGAAAGAGTATGGCATTCCACCGGCCCGCGTGCTAAACAGTGCACCCATGACACGCTATGATTCCATCCTGCCGGAACTGATTGTTGGTGCACACCCCCGTGTGCGCTCAGAGATCCGGGAACTCAAGGAACAACTCGGTGTTACTGCGGTCCTCAATCTCCAAACCAATGCCGATATGGATCAACTTGGTATCAGCTGGAACGGATTATTGAACCTGTATCAAGGTGAAGATATAACCATTCGCCGCTTGCCCATCACCGACTTTGATGTTGCTGATTTGCGCACGCACTTGCCGGCCGGCGCCCAGGCCCTGGAAGAACTGATCCGTTCCAATCACAAAGTATACTTACATTGCACCCTGGGGGTGGAACGTTCGCCTTCCGTGGCGGTGGCTTTTCTCACGTGGTATCGTGATTGGCCTCTGGACAAGGCCTGGAAACATGTGAAAGAGTGTCGCGAATGTCTTCCCAATTTCGAGGCCCTGTGGTTGTCCCACGAACAACGCAAGGAGGGTCTCGCTAAACCTGAATCGGGTTGATAAAAATTAATTGGCGCTTTTACTTATTGGGGTTTTCGCCACAGAGACACGGAGAACACAGACCTCGGTACCCCTTTGTGGGGTAGAATGACCCTGCATACATGGCCATTGTCCATCATCATGGCTCCGGGTATATCCCCTTATTTTGCATAGAATGACATAATGCAGACGAGCTTTACTCTGTGTTCTCCGTGTCTCTGTGGTAATTTTACCTGGCTATCGACTCAATATAATCGTGCACTCTGAGAATCTGTTTTTGACCATTGACCAGGGCGGTCACGCCAGCCGCGCCCTGATTTGGGACTCGCGAGGCTGCGTGATCGCAAAGGCCGAAGTCGAGATCCAAACCCTGCACCCAAAACCGGGATGGGTTGAACACCTTCCCCAGGAAATGGTGGCATCCATCCGAACCAGTATTGATGAGGCCCTCTCCCAACTCGGTCAAGACACCCAACCCATCACCGCTGCCGGTATGGCGACACAACGCTCCAGCATTGTGTGCTGGAACAAAAAGACCGGTGAGCCACTTTCCAATATTATTAGTTGGCAAGATCGCCGTGCCCACCCGTGGCTGGGTCAGTTCTCTAACCACGCCGCCAGCATCCACGAAAAAACCGGCCTCTTTCTCACCGCCTACTATGGGGCCAGTAAACTACGTTGGTGCCTTGATCACCTCAGCGAAGTAAGCAAGGCACTGGAAGCCGGAAATCTCGCCTTTGGCCCCCTGGCCAGCTACTTGGTCAACCGCCTGACTACAGAACACCCCCACACTATTGACCCCGCCAACGCCTCACGCACCTTGTTATGGAATGTGAACAACAAAGATTGGGATCCGGAATTACTTGCGCTTTTTGATATCCCCTTGGCTGCCTTACCCCAGTGCGTCCCTTCACGCCACAACTATGGTCATATCCAGTGTGGTGATCACCAGGTTCCCCTCACTGTACTCATGGGAGATCAACCCGCCGCCCTCTTCGCCCGCGGCCAACCGTCGGCAGATACGGCCTACGTAAACATCGGTACCGGCGCCTTTGTGCAACGGGTCCTGGGTCGCAAGCCCGGTTACTCGCCGACGCTACTCACCGGTATCGCCTTTCAAGGCAAAAAGAACACGACCTACGTACTAGAGGGCACTGTGAATGGAGCCGGTAGTGCCCTGGAAGCCATAGAACAAGAGCTCGGTATCGACGCTAAACAGGCACAGGGACTTGCGCCACAATGGTTGTCTCAATCGTCAAACCCACCCCTGTTTCTAAACGGCATCTCAGGCCTGGGTTCGCCCTACTGGACTCCTGATTTTGAATCTCGATTCCTCTACAAAGATGGGGATGAGGCCGAGGACTGGGGAAAAATCGTGGCCGTGATCGAAAGTATTATCTTCCTATTATATGTTAATCTTAAAAATATGAAGGCATGGAGCCCTGAGCCGAGTAAAATCATTCTAAGCGGTGGTTTAGGGAATCTGGATGGACTTTGTCAACGCCTGGCGGACCTCACCACTTATATCGTGCATCGCCCCCAAGAGTCTGAAGCCACCGCACGGGGCACGGCCTTTCTGGTGGCACAGCAAAACCACTCATGGCAGGAACAGGAACCCACCCGCCAATTTACTCCCAACAACAACCCGGCATTGAAGGCGCGCTATAATGACTGGTCTACCGCCATGGAGGCTGCACTAAACCCATGAACATCCCCACGCTCATCGCCCATCGCGGTTTTACATTGCGCTACCCGGAAAATACTCTGTTGTCCATCGAAGCTGCCGCAAAGGCTGGAGCCTGCTACGTTGAATTCGACATACAACTGACCCAGGACAAGGCCCCGATCGTATTTCATGATGTCAGTCTTAAACGCACCACGGGCAAAACAGGAAAAATATTTGACATGCCCTGGGACCAATTGAAGAAAATTTCGGCCAATGAAGCCTCCCGCCTCGGGGCAAGTGAACACCCCACCCTTATCCCGTCCCTGGCCCAGGTCATCGAACGGCTCAAGGCCTGGCCGGAACTTTTTGCGTTTGTAGAAATCAAGGAGGAAAGCGTGGATCACTTTGGCATGGATGTCGTGCTCGACGCCGTTATGGCCACGATCCAACCACTACTGGACCGTTGTATTGTGATTTCATTTTCGGACAAGGTGATCCCTGCCGCCAGAGATCGGGGAGCCCACAGCACGGGCTGGGTGATCCCGAAATGGAAAGCGCAAGCGCTGGCATTGGCCGATGAAATGAAACCCGATTTCTTATTTTGTAATTATAAAAAAGTGCCTGACAAAGTACACACCCTGCCTCAGGGACCCTGGAAATGGGCCTTGTATGAGATTGCCGACCCACAACTGGCTCTGGACTGGGCCGCACGTGGTGCAGACCTCATCGAAACCTATGCCATCGGTGACATGTTACAACACCCCGTATTACAGCAACGGGCCTGTAGCCATGACTAAAAACTATAAAGTAGTAATAGCCGTATCCCATAGTTTAAAACCCCTTTCTAATAACAGACCTGATGATCATGTCTGCTAATTACGACATCGTCGTCATTGGCGGCGGCATCCATGGGGTCGGCGTGGCCCAGGCAGCGGCGGCCAGAGGGCACTCGGCACTGGTGCTGGAACAAAACACCCTCGCCAGCGGCACATCAAGTCGTTCGACAAAACTCATTCACGGTGGCCTGCGTTATCTGGAAAGTTTTCAAATATCTCTGGTCTACGAATGCCTGCGGGAACGAGAATTATTGCTCAAGATCGCGCCGGACCTGGTGCGCCTGGTGCCCTTCCACATTCCTGTATTTGAAGAAACCGGACGCCCTCCCTGGCAAATTCGCATTGGTCTTAGTCTGTACGCCATATTGACCGGCCTTGTCCCCCATGGACGATTTATCAGTCTGCCTAAAGACCAATGGCAGAACCTCGACGGATTGACCACACACCGTCTCAAGGCGGTATACCGATATTGGGACGCCCAAACCGATGATGTGGCCCTCACCCGGGCGGTCATGGACTCGGCCATATCACTGGGGGCCGAGTTGAGCTTGCACAGCCGCTGCGTCAATGTGGAATTAGACAAAGATAGCTGCGTTGTGGATTATGAAAGAGACGGTAACGTACATTCGTGCCATGCCAAGGTCGTGGTCAACGCCAGCGGCCCTTGGGTCAATCATGTTTTGGATCGGTTTACGCCAGGTCTACCCCAGCGTGCGGTAGACCTGGTCCAAGGGACCCACATCATAGTGGACGGTCGTCTGGACCGGGGTATCTACTTCATGGAGGCGCCCCAGGATCATCGTGCCATTTTTGCGTTACCCTGGAAGGACAAACTCATGGTGGGCACCACTGAACACACCTATCACGGCGATCCGGCGGCCGTCGTTCCCTTAAAAGAGGAAAAAGAATATCTATTGGCGGGACTGGCCCACTACTTTCCGGCCTACGCGAAACTAACCGCAAAAGATATCATCGAGTCCTTTGCCGGTCTGCGGGTATTGCCAGAAGGTGATAGCGATGCCTTCTCCCGGCCACGGGGTACAGTCTTGTTAACCGACAGACCCGAAAGGCCTCGAGCACTCTCAATATACGGCGGCAAACTAACCGCCTATCGTGCCGAAACCGACAAGGTATTGCGGTATCTGTCACCCAGTTTGCCAAAACGTAAGCCGGTAGCGGATACCCGCAAGCTTACACTCAAACTATGATCGTGGCCGTATTGATAGTTTGAGCCTATGAGTTCCTTGACGCAAACGACGCACAGGGATGTGCTAGTGCCGCGGGAGGCAGGATGCCGGGAGCGGCTGCGCGTACTTTGGTGTGCCCCTCAGGGGGGCACGAAAAAGAGTTCCCTTGAAGGTTAGACAGGTGGCAACGCAAAGAAGAACAAAGTCTTTCGAGACTGAACTCGTCATCCAGGCGCGGGGCTTGACCAAGCGCTACGGTGAAGCCACTGTGGTACGGGGCATCGACTTCAGCGTCCCCCGGGGTCAGTGCTTTGGCCTGCTCGGCCCCAATGGCGCCGGCAAGACCACCACCTTGCGCATGATCCTTGGGGTTACACCCCGGGATAGTGGTGAACTCCAGATCTTTGGCGTGGATGATCCCAAACAGGCGCACCGGGTTCGAGCCCGCATTGGGGTCGTACCTCAATTAGATAATCTGGATCCGGACTTTAGCGTGATCGAAAACCTGTCGGTCTATGCCTCATTCTTTAGTCTGCATGGTGCAAAGATAAAAGAACGTATACGGCAGTTACTCGAATTTACTGAATTGAGTGATCGAGCCCACACCAGGATCGATGTCCTGTCTGGCGGCATGAAGCGACGGCTCACCATCGCCCGGGCGCTGATCAATGACCCAGAACTGATTATCCTCGACGAACCCACCACCGGCCTGGACCCCCAGGCACGGCACATGATCTGGTCACGCCTGCGTCAAATACGCCAATCGGGAAAGACTCTGCTGTTGACCACCCACTACATGGAAGAGGCCGAGCGCCTGTGTGATGACATCATCATCATGGACAACGGTCACATCGTTGCCCAGGGCTCGCCAAATGCCCTGGTAAAAAAACATATCGAGGCCCATGTGGTCGAAATTCGCGGCGCAACTGAATCTATTTCTATCAACTTCGATCAGTTTCCACCGTGCCGCCGTCAACAAGTCGGCGATACCCTGTATTGCTATACCGATGATGCCCATCCCTTGTTGGCACACCTGGAAAGTCAGGGTGAGTTGATCACCCTGCAACGCCCTGCCAATCTGGAAGACGTGTTTCTAAAACTCACCGGCCACGAGTTTCGGGACTGAGCATGACCTGGCAACTTCCTCATATCAACTTTAGAGCCCTGTCGGTATGGCGCCGCAATGTGCTCGTCTGGCGTAAATTGATGGGTCCGAGTCTGCTCATCAACATTGGCGAACCCTTGTTGTATTTACTCGGGCTCGGTTATGGCCTGGGACTTTTTATTGGCCAGATGTCAGATATGTCCTACCTGACCTTCCTCGCCTCCGGCATCCTCGCCGCCTCGGCCATGAACACCGCCAGTTTTGAAGGCATGTTCTCGGTCTATACCCGCATGGTGACCCAGCGCACCTATGAAGCCATGCAGGCCACCCCGCTATCAGTAGACGACATCATTGCCGGTGAAATATTGTGGTGCGCCACCAAATGCCTCATCAGTGGCACCGCCATCCTGGCCGTCGCCACAGCCTTAGGCGCCGTCCACGGCACCCAGGCACTTTTTGTATTACCCATCATCTTTTTAATAGGCCTGTGTTTCGCCGGACCTGCCATCATCATGAGCGCCTTCTCCCATGGCTATGATTTTTTCTATTACTACCTCACACTCTTTATCACCCCCATGTTCATCCTCAGCGGGGTGTTCTACCCCATCAGCTCCCTCCCCACGGGTGTGCAAGCTGTGGTGCAACTGCTGCCTCTGACCCATGCGATACAACTGGTGCGGCCCCTGGTATCGGGGCAGGCACTCACCGACGTGGGTCTGCATGTGGGGGTTATTGTGGTGTATACGCTGGTGGCCTATTACTTTGCGGTGGTGCTGGTGAGGAAGCGGTTGGTGGTTTGAGTCTCGTCATTTCGGGCGCCTTTACACTCACCGTCATTCCGGAAAACGCGAAGCGTTTATCCGGAATCCAGGAAATCTTATATGAATTCTTTGCCGCGATGACGTACAGGACGTACTAATGCCGCGTAGGCCAGGGACGGCCGGGAGCGGCGCGCGCAAAGGACTCGCAAAGAAAAACTGGCCCATTGCAGGAGCGGTCTCCTGACCGCGAAAATGAGAACATTACACCGGGGACACCTCCAGACCGCATAATATGTAGGTCGGGCTTTAGCCCGACAAACGTCAGGAAAAGTCACGATTAAACGACGCTATAATCACCATCTGCATTGCCCCTATCCCGTATGTGGGTTCATAATGTGGGCAGATCAAGAAGATAGCCGGTAGTCAATCGTTATGGAAAAAGGGTGAATAGACGTCAAATATTATGTGCTTTTGAAAGCAAAGATGAGGTGATCTTATGAAATTAAAGGTGATCGTTCATGAAGCAGAAGAAGGAGGATACTGGGCCGAAGTCCCATCTATTCCAGGCTGTGCCACCCAGGCCGATACATTCGACGAGCTTCTCGGCAATATCTACGAGGCCGTAGAAGGCTGCTTGTCTGTAGGCGGGCAGAGTGGGTTTGCCTAAAGTTAAATCACTCCGACCCCATTAAAGTAATGGGAACAGATAGGCCGAGGCTACGGTGATGGCAATCTGTTCTGTTCTCTACTCTACCCTATTCTTTTTTGTAAGATGATTTTGTGATAACAAATCTGGTCATTAGAAAAATTACTAAACTGACTATAAAGATCATGAGGTACAATCATGCAGTTGCAAGAATAAGAGGCAAATGAGATGGCAAAGATTGAAGGATTTAGAGCAAGAAACTATAGATCGTTAAAAGATGTCACTCTTGGTCGATTATGGAACCAACAATATGCTGATCCGCTTACGCCCTTAACCGTAGTAATTGGAAAAAATGGTGTAGGGAAAAGCTCACTATTTGATGCTTTCGGGTTTTTGGCGGATTGTTTGAAATCAGGTGTTGAAGAAGCTTGTGATGCTCATGGTCGAGGTGGATTCGAGAGGATCCGGACACAAGGACAAGAAGGACCAATTGAATTTGAGATCTATTACAAAGAAGATGGAAATGCTCGACCTATTACCTATGAACTTTCAATTGACCTGGATAAGTCAGGCCGCCCCTATATTTTGAAGGAGCGCCTTCGACAAAGACGTAAAGGCCAAAAACGTGGCTGGCCTTTTTCGTTTCTTATGCTGAATGATGGCAAAGGTGTCGTATGGAAAGGTGAGCAAAGTGGACAACAAATTGATGAGGAGCACGGTGAATTTGATCTTTTTAAATTCATGGAGTCTGTCAAAGCAGGAGAGTCTCAAGAGGAATCCAAAGAGACTGAAGTTGTTGAACTTGAAGACAAGCGCAAGCTTGGCATCGCTACGCTCGGTTCGTTGAAACAACACCCAAGAATTTCCATATTCCGTAGATTTATCGAGGGGTGGTATTTGAGCTACTTCACCCCAGATGCCGCAAGGAGCCTACCTCTTGCAGGTCCTCAAAAGCATCTCAACGTTCATGGTGACAACCTTGGCAACGTTGTGCAATTTATGGAGCGTGAGCACCCGAAGCGCTTCAAGGCCATCTTAGAGCAAATTGCCGAAAAGATTCCTGGGATAAGCAGGATCGATACGGAAAAAACGAATGATGGTCGCTTGCTTCTCCGATTCAATGACAAAGGTTTTTTAGACCCGTTTTATGCCCAGCAGATGTCGGATGGGACCCTAAAGGTTTTTGCTTACCTGTTATTGCTAGAAGACCCTACTCCGCCACCATTTTTGTGCATCGAAGAACCGGAAAATGGCCTGTATCATAAACTTTTAGAATCTTTAGCCCACGAATTCCGTGAACATGCCACAGGCCGTAAAGGCGGTTCACAGGTTTTCATTACGACACATCAGCCCTATTTTGTGGATTCGCTTGATCCCGATGAAGTTTGGATTCTTGAAAAAGACACTGACGGTTTCTCAGTTATTAGAAGGGCGAGCGATGATTCAACCGTGATAAATATGGTGAAAGAAGGGTTGCCTCTAGGTGGTCTTTGGTACAGCGATTATCTAGATGTGGGGCAATTCGATGCATTTTGAGATACTCGTTGAAGACCAGTCAGGAAAGAAGGCACTTAACATGCTTGTTCCCAAAATTATCGATGATGAGCACACATTTCGTATCCATTCATACAAAGGGATTGGCCGAATCCCCAAGAATCTTGGAGATGAAGTTGATGTAAACAAACGTATTTTGCTTGATCGGCTTCCCAAATTACTAAGGGGGTATGGAAACACGTTTGTTGGCTACCCTGACGATTATCCCGCAGCTGTAATTTTGGTTTGTGATCTGGATGATAAATGTCTGAAAGAATTCCGCCAAGAATTATTTTCGATTTTGGGTGGATGCAACCCAAAACCTGAAACACGATTTTGTGTCGCAATTGAAGAAGGTGAGGCCTGGTTTCTTGGTGATATTCCTGCAATTAAGGCAGCGTATCCGCATGCTAAGGATTCCGTGCTAAATGGCTATGTCAATGATTCAGTTTGTGGTACTTGGGAGTATCTTGCTGACGCAATTTTCTCTGGTGGTTCACTAGCACTGTCCGCTAAAGGCTGGCAAGCGACTGGATCGGAAAAATCTGTATGGTCTGAGAAAATAACACCGCATATGGATGTGGAAAATAATGCATCCACTAGCTTTTGCTACTTTCGTGAGAAGTTACGCGAACTTGCTGACTCAATGACTATGGACTGAAAATCCATAGGTTGCTCCTCGGACTGAAAGTCCTCCTACTCAAGAATGATATTCCCTGTATCACCATTCGACGGGTCTCGATGATGTTCCAAATATTCTTGTACCATCTCATCTGTTATGTTTCCTGTCGACCAAGCACCATACCCTATCGCCCAAAAATGCCTGCCCC
>DRJZ01000150.1 GCA_011052015.1 Acidiferrobacteraceae bacterium
ATGTTAATCAGAAAGCGGCCACAGACCCTGAGCCGGATGATTGGTGCTATGTGGCCAATTTTGTTGATGCCCATCGTCCCCAGGCGCTGCGTTTGCCCCATGGTATGGGATTGCAATTTAAACAGGCTATGGGGTCATTTGCTAACGAGTTGGCGGTGGCCATAGCAGCGGCGCTGAATGGCGATAAGCACAAACAGCAACGTCAGTCCCTTCATTCTCCAGGTTGGGAACAAATAAAAGGAGTGTATGCCCGTACCATCGAATCCGTGGTACAACCGCTTATCCAGGATTTGCAGGGGCAGTTTTCAGATCTACCTGAAATTGTGGGGCATTTAGAAAGTCTGGCCGTGGATGTGGTCGAGCATATGAGTGCCTCTCTGAGTAACAACGAGAAGACCCAAGAGGCTAGAGTCGTTAAAAGGCTCCGTGCTTATACCCACCGTTACAAAGTAAACCTGTTGACCCAGGACAATGGGAATGGCGGTGCGCCGGTGGTGAATTTGGTTTATCCCAGCCGGCAAAATTTGTTGGGTAGCGTAGACCTTGCTGGCAATCAAACGGCAGACTTTAATGGTTATCAAGCGGGTGCCTTGATCCGGGCCAATGGCGGCTATCTCGTCATGGATGCGCTGCAACTCATGTCCCAGCCCTCTGCCTGGGAGGCCTTGATACGTGCCTTGCGTTCTGAGTCGATCAGTCCGGAGACAGAGCAAACGGGTTCTGAGGCGGGCGGGACACGATGCCTGCAACCCGAACCCATTCCCCTCGACATCAAAGTGATTTTGTTGGGGGACAGGGAATTCTACGATGTCTTGTCCGATCATGACGATGACTTTAATGCCTTGTTTAAGGTGGTGGTGGATTTTGAGGACCGTATAGATCGGATAGATACGAATAATGGCCGCTATGCCCGATTTCTCGCCAGACTAATTGAAGATAGTGGCCTGAAGCCTTTGAGTCGTGATGCGGTATGCCGTGTCATTGAGCACAGCGCACGCCTGGCCGAGGATGCTGAGAAGTTATCAGCCAATATTGAGGTGGTTGGAGATGTGCTACGCGAGGCGGACTATTGGGCCACCCAGGCTGGAGATAAACTCGTCAGTAAAACCCATGTGCAGCAGGCCATTGATGCCAGGACCTATCGTGCTGAACGCTCACGGCTGCGCATTCAAGAGGCCATGTTGCGAAACTTTATATTGGTGGATACCGATGGCCACAAGGTGGGGCAAGTCAATGGATTGTCTGTTCTCAACCACGGTAACTATTCCTATGGCCAGGCCGGCCGCATCAGCGCCCGCATCAAGTTGGGCGAAGGTGATGTCACGGATATTGAACGGGAAGTGGATCTGGGGGGCACGATTCATTCCAAGGGGGTCCTCATCCTGACGGGTTATATCAATGGCCGTTACGGACAGGACCGGCCCCTGAATCTCGCTGCCAGCTTGGTCTTTGAGCAGTCTTATGGCGAAGTGGATGGGGATAGCGCCTCGGCGGCGGAATTGTTGGCCTTGTTGTCGGTGTTGGCAGATTTGCCGGTGAACCAAGCCCTGGCGGTGACCGGTTCAGTGGATCAGTTTGGGCAGTTGCAGGCTATTGGTGGGGTCAATGAGAAGATCGAAGGTTTTTTTGACCTGTGTCAGGCGCGGTCACTGACCGGCGCACAGGGGGTGGTGATCCCGGCATCTAATATTTGTGATTTGATGTTAAGGCAGGACGTGATTGATGCGGTGGTGGCGGGACAGTTTGCTGTCTACGCGGTGTCTGCGGTGGACGAGGCCATGGAAATAGTGATGGGGCTCCCTGCCGGGGCCCACGATGACAGCGGCAAATATCCGCCACAAACGGCGAACCATCGGATCGAGGCCAAGCTGGATAAATTTTCGCATCTGCATCAAGCGTTTTCGTCCTCTTCCGGGAAGCCGGAAGACGAAGACTCCAGCGAGGACTGATCGGATTACTCTGCTCTAACGGGTGGCCTGGATCACGCTGGGTTCATGACACTTGCCCCACGAGCGTCAAACTATTTTGCCGTCTCGTTGGGCGATGAGGTGTTTAAGTCTTTGAATATTAAGGACCCAACATTTTGGCTCGGTATATGCATTCCTCCAATGGGCATCAAGCTGCTATGGCGGCGAATCGATTTCCACTCCCTGCTGCGCCACCTTGGCGCAACTTCCAGCGGCCTTGCCTAAAGGCCGCTATTTTTTTAATTTTGGTTCTGGGAAGTGGTCTCTATTGGGGGGTGTCTGTAGACCACCTGATTGTGTTTCTTTAGTCGATTGATTAACCCCTCTAACCGGTCCTGGCCCAGGGCGCCGATATATCGGGCCATGAAATGGCCAGCAGGATTATAGATATAGAAGGTGGGGGTGCCAATGAACATGCCGCCGCCAAATTCCAGCAATAAATCGCCATCGGGCTCGGTGATGAGATTGGGAAAATTCAGCATGTGCCTATCGTAGAATGCCTGGGCCTTGCGTAGCTTGCCTTCACCATCAATGGAGATACCCAGTACGGTGGCATCAGTCTTTCTGTGGTCATTATGAAAGAAAGCGATGTGGGGGGCCTCGGCATTGCAGGCTGGGCAATCATGCGCCCAGAACATGACCACAGTCCACTTGCCTTTGCCGATATATTCGTTAACATTGTGTTTGTTGCCCTGCAAATCTTTGAGCACAATGTTGAGGTTTTTCGCGGTCACCAGTGCAGGAAATATCAACACCATGACGAGGTGCCATATTGCTAATTTACGCACAAAAACTCCAAAAATTTCATAAGGCTGAGCATTCTTAGGAACGCGAATAATTAGTAAAGTTCAAAATATTATTGCTTTATTTCAACTGGCCAGACGCCGGTACTTGATCCGGTGGGGTTGATCTGCATTTACACCCAAACGTTTTCTTCGATCTTTTTCATAGTCGGCGTAGTTACCGTCGAACCAGACCACTTTGCTGTCGCCTTCAAAGGCGAGAATGTGGGTGGCGATACGATCCAGAAACCAGCGATCGTGGGAGATGACCAGGGCGCAGCCGGGAAAAACCAACAAGGCCTCTTCCAGGGCACGCAAGGTCTCCACGTCAAGATCGTTGCTGGGTTCATCCAGCAGCAGGACATTAGCACCACGGCGCAGGACCTTGGCCAGATGGACCCGGTTGCGTTCACCCCCGGACAGAGTGCCCACTTTCTGCTGTTGGTCGGGGCCTTTGAAGTTAAAGCGGCCCACATAAGCCCGTGAGGGGGTTTGATAACGGCCTACCTCAATAATGTCCTGGCTGTCGGAGATTTCTTCCCACACGGTTTTGGCGTCGTCCAGGGTGTCCCGGCTTTGATCTACACAGGCCAACTCCACAGACTCGCCGATGCGTAGCGATCCGGCATCCGGTTTTTCCTGTCCCATGATCATGCGAAACAAGGTGGTCTTACCGGCGCCATTGGCGCCGACGATACCAACAATGCCCCCCGGTGGCAGATTAAAATTCAAATCATCATAGAGCAGGTTGTCACCGTAGGCCTTGGTGAGTCCCTCGGCTTCTATGACCATGTCGCCCAAGCGTGGTCCCGGCGGGATATAGAGTTCCTGGGTCTCATTGCGGCTTTGATATTCCCTGGATTGCAGTTCCTCGAACCGCGCCAGTCGGGCCTTGCTCTTGGCATGACGACCCTTGGGGTTGGTGCGTACCCACTCGAGTTCAGATTTGATCGCCCGTTGCCGTGCCTGTTGTTGCTTTTCTTCCTGGGCCAGGCGTTGTTCCTTCTGCTCCAGCCAGGAGGAGTAATTGCCTTCCCAGGGAATGCCGTGGCCGCGATCCAATTCCAGAATCCAACCGGCCACATTGTCGAGAAAGTAACGGTCGTGGGTGACGGCCACCACTGTTCCTGGGTAGTCGTGCAGAAAGCGTTCTAACCAGGCCACCGATTCGGCGTCCAGATGGTTGGTGGGTTCGTCGAGCAGCAGCATGTCCGGGTTCGATAATAATAATCGGCACAGGGCCACCCGGCGCCGCTCACCACCGGACAAGACCTTGACGTTCGCATCCCAGGGTGGAAGACGCAGGGCATCGGCGGCGATCTCCAATTTGCGTTCGATCTCCCAGCCACCGGTGGCGTCGATGGCCTCCTGGAGGGTAGATTGTTCTTCCAGCAGGGCGCTCATTTCATCGTCTTCCATGGGCTGTGCAAATTTTTCACACACTGCGTTGTATTTTTGGACTAATTCAATAGCATCCCCCAGCCCCTCTTCTACATTGCCGCGCACGTCTTTGTCTTCATTGAGCCCAGGTTCCTGGGTGAGGAAGCCAATCTTGATGTTGGGTTGGGGTCTGGCTTCACCGTGTATGTCGGTATCCTCTCCTGCCATGATCCGCAGCAGGGTGGACTTGCCCGAGCCATTGAGCCCCAGTACTCCGATCTTGGCGCCGGGAAAAAAAGACAGGGAGATGTCTTTCAGAATTTCTCTTTGTGGGGGGATAACCTTGCTGACCCCGTTCATGGTGAAGACGTATTGAGCCATATTGTCTGAATGTCCGAAGAGTCTTTGAGATGTAAAACTCGTGACTTAAGTTATGCCAATAGTGACGATGCTGTGGTGCGGGCCACAGGGATCAACGAAATAAGCAGGATCAATGTACGTTCGGCATCGAGATTTGGAGGCAGAACGAACGCAAAACGGGCGTGCCGCAATCGGTGGAGCCTATACACCACAATTGCTGGGGTTACCGGATTGCGCAGAGGGGACCAGACCTGCCGTTATTAGGGGCTTATGCACATTTTTTTGCCACCCCGCAAAAGAAGAATATGTCTTGCCCAACACCATTTTGGGAGCCAGTCGGGGCCAGGGTGTGCTCTTCAGTTTCTGGAAGAAATAGGCCATCTCGACATATTCATCGGGATACCAGTAACTGTTGGCAATAAGCCCGATCTTATAGAGATCGTTTTCACTGGCGCCCTGTGAGGCGGCAAGTTCATAGAGGCCGAGCAGCGCCGAACCGTGGTTGCAGTCTTGGAAGAAAGTCGAATTGTTACAGCATGGCCGATAACAGTGTTTTGCCGCCTCAAGGATTACCGCCTCTTGTGCGGGATTCAGATCAACGGCTGCCACTTTATTGAAGTATCCTCCACCACGCGACGCCTTGCCCAGAGTCCACCCGCCGGTGCTCGCATAGCGCCCAACATTCGGGCCATTCAGCCGACTTCTGGTGTTAAACCGGGTTTGAGTTGCCACACCAAGTGGCCACAAGAGATTGAGCAGATAGGGCGCGCTCTGAAAGCTCATGGTGATTGGTGCGGAAGATGGTTTTGTTAAGAGTTCTTCCATCCAGGCAGGCACCCCCCCACGCTTTGCGTAAATGGCCTTAAATTTTTGTGGTGCTATAACTCCCGCCTCTACCAAACGTTGAATTGAATCGCCAAAATGGACGTCAATAATGCGGCCCTGTAGCGGTAATACATCGCGGGCGAGCTTGCTTAATATCGTATTCTGCCTGCCTTTTACAAAGGCCAGGAATGCCGTGTTATTACTCGCCCAGAATAATGAACCTGCGACACCGCCTATGAGGCCCGTGCCGAATGCGGCCGAAGAATAGGCAAGAAATTTGCGGCGAGATACCGATGACTCTTGTTTGTTCATGTAATGTCGTTCCTCTATAAGAGTTACATAAGCTTGTGCATGTTTACCAACGGGCTATGTAGCATGACACTCGGGAGAAATGATCGACCCTCTATTCCTGGCAAACCACATGACGGATTCCATGCGTTATACCTGTGTTAAGCTGGCCTAACAAGCCCATGATGAAAAGTACGCCACACTACCGCGGTCGATTCGCACCTTCACCAACGGGTCCCCTGCATTTTGGGTCATTGGTTGCCGCAGTGGGCAGCTACCTGGAGGCCCGTAGTCGAAAGGGGGAGTGGTTGCTGCGCATGGAAGATATCGATCCACCGCGTGAAGTGGCCGGGGCCGCAGATTCCATTTTGCATGGCCTGGAACATTTGGGCATGTATTGGGATGACGCGGTGTTGTATCAAAGCCATCGATATGGTGCCTATGACCAGGCCCTGGCCAAGCTAGAACAGGCGGGCCATACCTACCTGTGCTCGTGTTCCCGTGCAGAGATATTTAAATATGCTGTGATGACTGACGATGGCCCCATCTATTCTGGTGCTTGCAGGGGGGGGGTGAACAAGCAACAGGCATCCTATGCAATCAGGGTGCGCGTAAACGATGGATATATCGGGTTTGAAGATCACGTTCAAGGCCGAATCGGACAGCATCTGGAACAGGAAGTGGGCGATTTTGTCCTGCGCCGTGCCGATGGGTTGCCCGCCTACCAACTGGCGGTGGTGGTGGATGATGCCATGCAGGGTATCACCCATGTCGTGCGCGGTTGTGATTTGCTCAATGCAAGCTTGCGTCAGGTCTACCTTCAATCATTGTTGGGATTGGCCCATCCTCGCTACCTCCATTTACCGGTTGTGGTGAATGATAAAGGAGAGAAGTTGAGTAAGCAGACCTTTGCTGCGCCTTTGGATCAGAATCGACCCGTTGCCGAACTGTGCAAGGCATTGATATTTTTGGGACAGGACCCGCCTGTCTCACTTAGCGAGGCAAGCGTAGATGAATTTTGGGTTTGGGCCATAGCCCATTGGCAGTTATCAAGGGTGCCAAGGCAGCGTCAGATTGCCTATTCTGGCCTTTAATTCGGCTTGCTGGATGCCGGATCAAAAAAGCATGTGCCGGACTCGATACGGTATTCGGCATGACGGGTAAGTTTATTGGGTGGCGCTGCCCTCACGCCTCGCATCTGTTTGCTAGTTATTTCGGATAATAAATCTTCCTAAGATTGTTGGTGTAATCCAGATCGGTAATAACCGTATCATGTATAGCCGGGATTTCTATACGCACGACGGCAAACTTGAATATTTCATCTTCAGAAAGATTACCAAAGTCGCAACTGGTGTCCCCGCCCATTTTAAATTTAAATTTTTTCTCAGGGGTATAGGGCCATATAATACGCTGATCGCAGATCTGGTAATCATCGGGGTCGTTCACCGGGAGTTTTTTTATAAAATAGACCTTAATGCGAACGCCGGGTGAAACATGGGAGGGTATGGTGTCGGGCCCCAGGTTTTCAACAGTAAAGCTTAGCTGGTCGTTCTTGAAACCCAGCGCAGTGACCGCAAGGTCCACCGTGATTTGTGTTTCGGCTTCATCATCTTTTACAGGGGGATATCGTGGGCTGGCATACTTGGGGACAATCTCAAAAATGTCGCTTTCGGCGATGATTTGCCCGTCGTTGTTGTGTAAAGCGAGTATGTAGTTGCCAAAGTGCTGTGTTTTTTTGGGTAGTGACCAACTGATATTTCCTGCGACGATGTCGAATTCCGTGTTTTCCAGGACCGATGATGACTTGCGGGTGATGGCATCATAAAGTACGAGCTTGGCGCGTCCCTGGTGGGTGCGCACATCGCTGTCCCAGCGGATGGAATAGGTTTTCCCAGCCCGCAGGCTATCACCTTTTTTCGGCGAGGTGATATGCAGCTTTTTTTGAACTTTTTTTGCCACGGTGAACGGTCCATTGGTGGCCTGGATCTGGTTGTCAGTGGTGCGTATGCGCAGCGAAAACTTTTCTGGAGTTGTGGTGGGAACGATCCAATCATAGTGGCCATTGTTGGCGGTTATGGCGATGACAGTTTCGCGATTGGAGAGGGCATTGATGGCCACGATTTGCACTTGATCATCCATGTCACCACTAATTTTCCAGCGGATGGCAAAGGTGTGGCCCACACTCAGGATTTGATTTTTCATGGGTGCGCTAATGATCAGTGAGGCCTTGGGTTTTGGTTCAGGCTCAGATTTAGCCGTGGGTGGGGGTTCGCTGCCAGTTGTTTTAGGTGTACTACCCGATAGTGGGATCGGCTTAAAGGGTGTCGAGACATTGTCCACTTCGCCGATTCCTTCGTCGACATCGTTGTTTATATCTACGACGGCCACATATTGGGGGCCGTCCTGGCCGCTGGCAGCAGATGTTGGCCAGGGAATTTTCACTGATGTGGATTCACCGGGTTTTAGGCCCTTTACCGGAAGCTTTGCCAACCACTGATCGGGCTTTTTTGAAGGCCGAATTCCTAGTATAAACGGTCTGGCCCGCCCCTTTTTAGAGATATTGCTGATCTTCAGGTGGATATTTCGACCTTTAAAATAATACAACCCTTCGATGGTCTCTATGCGGCCAACTAAATTGGCAGGTGACTTTTCAGGGGCTGCGACCTTAGTTTTGGGTTTTGCTTTTGGCGCCGGTTTGGGTTTGGCAATATCCTTGGTTATTTCGGTCTCTGCATTGTCGTTTGTTGGTGTGGCCCCCTTGCTGGCTTGCTCACTATTGGACATGGCCTTGGGCAGAGACAAAATGCCCAAGGTACGACTGGCCACATTGTTTCGTTCACGGCGTTCAGCAATCGCATTGTCCGGGTCCAGTATGACAATGAATTCCTGTTTGCCTTGAGGGCTGGCGCGAAACTCTGTGCTGACCTCAACCAGGGAGTCACCACGGATGTCTACCAGATAATCGCGGCCAATCTGGTTCTCCCCCAAAAAGAACCGTACAGTCACGTTTTTCACCCCGATGGGACCGCTGTTCTTGATGGTGACGATGGCCTCGACGGCCTCATTTAAATGGGCCACCCCACGGCTCAAGCTGAGTCGATCTACGGAAAGATCGGGCCGGGTGACGGGTTTTTCCGGTGGCCCTAAAAGGGATTGGGCCAAGGTTATGGACCAGGGTGGCCCCAAGACCGTGAGTAGGCTTGTTAGCGAAAAAATATAGATGGCTGACTTGATAGGGGTGCGGTTCATATTAATTTGATGTTGAAGGATAAATTGTCATCCGGCCAGGATAGGCATGTTTCGTTCAATTGCAATTGCGCCGGAGTATATCGGTTTTTAATCACGGCGGTTAGTGCCGCGTCGCTCGGCGTGTTATTTGCGGTATGGTCCATTCTTAAATAAAATCAACAACCTATTAGCTTGGTGACTTGGCGGTTGAGCGTATTAATCAGAGGTTCCCTAAATTTGTTGGCCGGTAGAAATGGGTAATAAACCCAAGCTTGTCTTTATCATGGGCCCCACCGCTGCGGGTAAGAGCGCGGTGGCCTTGGATCTGGCGGAAGCTTTTCCTGCCGAGATCATCAGTGTGGATTCTTCCCAGGTCTACCGTGGCATGGATATTGGCACCGCCAAGCCCAGTGTCGCGGAACAGTCCCAGGTCCCCCATCATCTCATTAATATTCGTGACCCGGCTCAACCCTATTCGGCAGCACAGTTTCGTGGCGACGCCACGGTGGTCATAGACAAAATATTGAGACGCCAGAAGATCCCCCTGTTGGTGGGTGGAACCCTGTTTTACTACCGCGCCCTGGAGCAGGGCCTAAGTGAGTTACCCGAGGCCGATGAGTCGGTGCGCCAGGCCATTAGCGCCGATGCCCGGCAACAAGGCTGGCCAGCCCTGCATGCCAACCTGGCCAAGATAGACCCTGAAACTGCGCGTCGCATCCAGCCCCAAGACGGTCAGCGCATACAGCGAGCTCTGGAAATCTGGCGCGTGACGGGTGAAACCCCGAGTAAGCTGAATCGCCGCCAGCCTCAGATCGAGTTCCCCTATGAAGCGGTCAAGCTTGTCATTGCCCCAGGGGACAGGGCCGTGCTACATCAACGTATTGCGGTACGATTTCGACAGATGTTGGACCAGGGGTTGGTGGCGGAAGTGCGCCAACTGGCGGCGCGGTCCGATTTGGTCCCAAGCCTGCCAGCCATGCGCACCGTGGGGTATCGACAGGTTTTGCAATACCTTAGTGGGGAGGTCGGCTATACTGAGATGGTAGATAGGGGCATTTTTGCCACCCGTCAACTGGCCAAGCGCCAGCTGACTTGGCTACGGGGAGAGACCGGGTTGACTTGGTTTGACAGCAGTCAGGCCACAATGACAGAGCAAGTAAGGGGTTTTTTGGCCAGCAATGGCCTGCCAACAGGGTTATAATGGATACAGGACGACCGGTCGGACATTTGAATTATCCGCCAAAGGCCCCATAAAAATATACATAACAAACTTAGGAGTATTATTATGCCACAACAAAAAGGAGCACAGCTACAAGATCCGTTTCTGAACGTTTTACGTAAAGAACGTATTCCAGTCGCCATCTACCTGGTTAATGGCATTAAGCTCCAGGGGCAGATCGAGTCCTTTGATCAATTTGTTGTATTGCTCAAGAATTCAGTCAATCAAATGATTTATAAGCACGCCATTTCTACCGTAGTGCCGAGTCGGTCGGTCAAACTCACCCATGAACCGGCCACCCACGCTTCTGGAAACGAATAGCCGTAAGCCTGCCCACCGATTGGGGGATGACAAGGTCCCCCAATCAAAGGTGCGCACTGTATTGGTCCATTTGGACTTTCCCAATGCCGAAGACCGCGAAGAGATTGAAGAACTACGCCTGTTGGCAGAATCGGCCGGTGCCCAGGTCTGTGCCTGCGTAACCGGCAGGCGTCGGCAACCCGATAGCAGTTTATTCCTCGGCAAAGGCAAGGCCGACGAGGTGGGCGATACGGTGAGTCAGCATGACGCTAGCCTAGTGCTCATCAATCACAGCATTACCCCGGTACAAGAACGGAACCTGGAGAAACGTGTGGGGTGCCGGGTTCTGGACCGAACCGGATTGATTCTGGATATCTTCGCCCAACGCGCGACTACCCATGAAGGCAAACTCCAGGTCGAGTTGGCGCAACTTCGTCATTTATCCACTCGGCTGGTACGGGGTTGGAGCCATCTGGAACGGCAAAAAGGGGGTATTGGCCTGCGTGGCCCAGGTGAAACCCAGTTGGAAACCGACCGCCGCCTCATCGTCAATCGAATACGCACCCTCAAGGGTCGGCTGAACAAGGTTCGCGCTCAGCGCGCACAACGGCGTAAGGCCCGCAGTAAGGTGCCTATACCCACCGTTTCCTTAGTGGGTTATACCAATGCCGGAAAGTCGTCACTGTTTAACCGGCTTACTGATGCTACCGTCTATGCTGCGGATAAATTGTTTGCAACCCTCGACCCCACCATGCGGCGTTTGCAGATCCCGAATTATGGTCCGGTGATCTTGGCCGATACGGTGGGGTTTATTCGCCATTTACCCCATAGCCTGGTTGCCGCGTTTCGATCGACCTTGGAAGAAGTCAGTGGTGCCGCTTTGCTGCTCCATGTGGTGGATATGAGCAGTGACGAGTGGCGCGAGCATAGCAAGCAGGTGGATAGAGTGCTCGACGAGATTGGCGCCGAATTGGTGCCGACCATTACGGTGTATAACAAGATTGATCTTTGCGGGCAGTCAGCGCATTTCGAAAAAGACAATAACGGTGAGATTCAAAAGCTATGGTTGTCGGCCCAGACCGGACAAGGTCTGGACCTGTTGATGCAGGCTATCTCCAGCCACTTTCGCCGCCAACGCCAGCGGCTTTTACTGCGTATTCCCCTGTCTGCGGGCCAGCTTCATGCCCAGGTCTTCCGTCGGGTGGAGGTCTTATCGGAGTCGATCAATGATCAGCATGAGTGGGAAATGGACGTGGAAGCTGACTTGGCCAGTTTGGGCTGGTTGCGTCAGCAGCCCTCAGCGGTGATCGTTGAAACCCAAGGCGGGGCCACTGAAGATACGACAGTCCTTGCTCACCGCAGCGCATAGCCCTAGAATCCGGGTCTCGTTTTATTAATTAAGCCATCCACACACTTTGTAGGAGTTATTCATGCCTTGGAATCAACCTGGAGGCTCTGGGGGAAAAGACCCTTGGGGGCAGGGCGGTGGCCAAAAGGGTCCGCCCGACCTGGATGAGATCGTCAAAAAATTTCAACAACGCCTAAGTGGTTTATTTGGCGGTGGCGGTAGCCGTGGCGGTGGCGGCAACGGTGGGGGTTCGGCGAGCAGCTTGAGCGTCGGTCTGATAGGGGTTGTAGTTTTGCTGATATGGCTGGCATCAGGGATATATATTATTGATCCGGCCGAAAAAGGCATTATCTTGCAATTTGGAAAATTCAAAGAGATGACTGCCTCCGGCCCCCATTGGCATATACCTGTCCCCATAGAGAGGGTCGAAAAAGTTAATGTCGATGCAATTCGCACGGTTACCCACACTGCGCAAATGCTGACACAGGATGAAAATCTCATCAAACTGACGCTGTCAGTCCAGTATCAAGTGAAGAACGCTGAAAATTTCCTTTTTAAGGTGCGGGATCCCGACTATACCCTGAGAGAGGCAACCGAAAGTGCCTTGCGCGAGGTGGTGGGGTCTAAAAGTATGGATGAGATATTCAGCGAAGGGGGTGGCCGAGCCGTTTTGGTGAATTCTACCGAGAAAAGCATCCAGAGAATATTGGATCTGTATCAGGCGGGGTTAGTGGTGACCAAAGTGAACCTGGAGCGTGTCCAGCCTCCCCAGGCAGTACAAGACGCCTTTGAAGATGCCATTAAGGCAGGTGAGGATGAAGATCGGTTCAAGAAAAAGGCGGAGGCCTATGAGCGTGACATTATTCCCAAGGCCGAGGGTGATGCTCAGCGTTTGATTCAGGAAGCGCAAGCCTATAAAAAACAAGTGGTAGAAAAGGCACTTGGTGAAACCAGCCGATTTTTGCAAACGCTAAAAGAATACAAAGTAGCCCCTGAGATCACCCGGAAACGGTTGTATCTGGAGACCATGGAGAAAGTTCTGACAAACGTCAGTAAAGTGGTAGTCAAAGTCAAACAGGGCAATAGCCTGATGTATTTACCGCTGGATCAAATTATGAGAAAGTCTAAAAGCGGTTCTAATAATGCACCAGCGCAACAAGATCAAGCTGGCAGTGAAGACAGTCAGGCAAATTATCCGTCGCCGAAACCGAGAAGGAATATTGGTTCGGGCAGGAGGTCACGTTAATGTCAAGAATGAGAACATCGTTTATATTCGTGGTTGCCATTTTAGTCTTGGGCGGTTGGGCATCTGTGTTTCAGGTGGACGAACGTGAGCAGGCAATACTCTTGCGATTAGGTGAAATAGTTCGCACGGACTATAAGCCTGGACTGCATTTTAAGGTGCCTGTTTACAATAATGTCATTAAATTTGATCGACGGATACTGACCTTGGATGGTAAACCTGAGCAAATTCTGACCGGTGAAAAAAAGAACGTGCTGGTAGATTATTTTGTTAAGTGGGTCATAGCCGATACGGGTGAGTTTTACCGCGCCTTTAGTGGTAGCGAAAAGGATGCCAGTTTTCGTATGGCCCAGACAATAAAAAATGAATTGCAAGCCCAATTAGGTGACCGGACAATTAAGGACGTTGTTTCAGGTGATCGCAAGGAAATAATGCAAAATGTGACTCAAAATGCGGATACGAAGTTAATGGCGTTTGGGATTAAAATTTTCGATGTCAGAATCAAACAGATCGAATTACCTCCCAAGGTCGCTGAATCGGTGTATAGACGCATGCGTGTAGAACGAGAACGGATAGCTAATGAACACCGCGCCAAAGGCGAAAAAGAGTCTAAAATCATTCGCTCTAAGGCTGACCGTATGCGGGTCGAGTTGTTGGCTGCGGCGCGACGAGAAGCGGAGGAAAATCGAGGTGCCGGTGATGCCCGAGCCACCAAGATCTATGCCTTGGCATATGGAAAAGACAAGGAATTCTACAATTTTTACCGTAGTATGGAGGCTTATAGAAATAGTTTTGCTGACAAGCGGGATGTTCTTGTTCTCGAGCCGGATTCTGAGTTCTTTACTTACTTTGGAGGTACGGGTAAGCCTCGGTAATTAGCTTTAGTGTTGAATGACACTTACTTAAGGGGTAAGTTACAAATGGCGCTTACTTAAGGGCACTTCTATTAATTCCCTCTCCCTCTGGGAGAGGGCGAGGGTGAGGGAATAAAACTAAAGATAAGTTATTGATTTTAATATCCCCTCATCC
>DRJZ01000151.1 GCA_011052015.1 Acidiferrobacteraceae bacterium
CCCGGAGGGAGAGGGTATTAAGAAGTACCCATATGATTGAATAGTTGCTCACGGGAGCATCCATCACTTTACTTGTTCCGTTGTTGGCATTAGTGCGCCTACGAATTCTTCGGCGCGAAAGGGGTATAAATCTTTCACCCCTTCGCCTACGCCGATATAACGAATGGGCAGGCCAAGCCGTTTGGCGATCGCAATCAATATGCCTCCCTTGGCGGTGCCGTCGAGTTTGGTCAGGCATACCCCGCTGACGCCGATGGCGTCGTGAAATTGTTCGAGTTGTGACAAGGCGTTTTGCCCGGTGCTGGCATCCAACACCATCAGGGTTTCGTGGGGGGCGGTTTCATCCAGTTTTGTAAGCACCCGCCTGATTTTCTTCAACTCTTCCATCAGGTTACCGTGGGTGGCCTGGCGTCCGGCAGTGTCTATTAGCAGCACATCTATTTTTCGGGCGATCGCGGATTGTACGGCGTCATGGGCCACCGAGGCGGCATCGGCGCCGTGCTGCTGTTGGATTACCGGGCAGTTTGCACGTTCTCCCCACACCCCAAGCTGTTCGATGGCGGCGGCGCGAAAGGTGTCAGCGGCGGCCAGCATGACCGATAGACCGTCACGTTTGAATTGCCAGGCCAGTTTACCCAGGGTGGTAGTCTTGCCGACACCATTGACACCTACCACCAGGATGACAAAGGGTCCCTCGGGACGCCGGGGATGAAGGGTTTGTTCGCAGGGGATAAGAACGTCCAGCAAGCCCTGTTTGAGCAGTGCAGAGACACCCTTTTTCCGATCCCGGCCGGTGGCGGTGCCGATGCGGTCAATAAGGTATTGGCTGGTCTCAAGCCCCACATCGGAGACGATAAGAAGTTCTTCGAGTTCGTCGAGAAGGGGTTGATCGATACCACCTTGGGCGCCCAATAGTCCCCCCAAACCTAAGACCAGTTGGGAGCGGGTCTTATGGAGTTTATCCCGCAAGCGGTTGAACGCTATACGGTCTGGATTGTCTATGGATTGTGGCGAATTTTTGGCCAAGGATATTTCGATCTAGTTATAGTTATAATGAGTGCCAATTATCCTAACACAAGAATGGCACAAGCTGGCCGTGCCGAGACCCAGTTTGGTAGGTGTACGTTCTATCGGGGCCCCCTGTTGATTCTCGGAGAAATTATACTGGGTAACTTTCGTGCTCCTTTGTTAAGGTTCAATGTCACTGACAGTTATTCATTAGGAAACTTTAATGTTTAGATTATTCAAGTTCGGTTTTGTGTTTGTATCTGGCCTGTTGGTGGCCTGCGCGCCCTCCATGCCCGAGGGACCCTCGCGTGTAGAGAAGGTCTTGGCCAACGGTCTTAAGGTGATTGTCCAACCCGATCATCGTGCCCCGGTGGTGGTGTCACAGATATGGTACAAGGTGGGGGGTAGTTATGAGCCCGATGGCCTTAGCGGTGTCTCCCACGTCCTGGAGCACATGATGTTCAAGGGTACCGATACGCTCAAGCCGGGAGAGTTCTCCCGCATCATCGCCGCCCAGGGTGGCCGCGAGAATGCTTTTACCAGTCGGGACTACACGGCCTATTACCAACGACTGGAAAAATCCCGCCTGCCCATCAGCTTTAGGTTGGAAGCAGATCGTATGCGTAACCTGAAGCTTACGAGTGAAGAGTTTGCTAAAGAGATCAAGGTGGTGATGGAGGAGCGACGCCTGCGTACCGAAGATAAGCCTGAGAGTCTGGTGTATGAGCGCTTTATGCATACCGCATTTGGCGAGAATACTTATGGACAACCCGTCATTGGTTGGATGAAAGATCTTAAGAGCATGAGCGTCGGCGACTTACAGACTTGGTACGAAAAGTGGTATGCGCCTAACAACGCCACATTGGTGGTAGTAGGCGATGTGAAACCCGCTGAGGTTTTTGAGCTTGCGGATCAATATTTTGGCAAATATCAACCCAGTACGCTGCCCAAGCTTGTTCAACGGCCTGTGCTACAACAACAGACCCGGCGCGTCAGTGTCTCAGTCCCCGCAAAAGTGCCCTACCTCATTATGGGTTTTCATGTGCCGTCGGCGGCCTTGTCCACCGGACCTGAGTGGGAGCCCTACGCCCTTGACGTGTTGGCCAATGTGCTCGGCGATGGCGACAGTTCTCGTTTGTCACGAAAGTTGGTGCGGGGGAGTCAGGTTGCAGTGCAGACGGGTGTGGGTTACGACTGGGCCGCCCGGCTGCAAACTTTATTGATGTTGGACGCCAACCCAACCCCAGGTCACAGTCTGGACGAGATAGAGCAGGCCCTGTTGGCTGAGATTGGGCTGCTGCAAACCGAGTTGGTTTCGCCTCAGGAGTTGACGCGTATCAAGACCCAGCTTGTGGCCAGCGATGTCTATGAACGGGATTCGGTGTTTTATCAGGCCATGAAAATTGGCCAGTTGGAGACAGTAGGTTTGGATGCAGGCTTGGTGGAAGCGTATATCAAGCGGATATCGGCGGTGACTGCAGAGCAGGTGCGGCAGGTTGCAAAAAAATATCTGGTGCCTGCAACAATGACTGTAGCCAGATTGAATCCTTTGCCTATTAAATCAAAGGGCGCTGTGCGCCGATTGGGAGGTCGCCATGCCACAAGGTATTAAATCGCTTATTGTTTTATGTTTATTGGCTGCGGCGGGTGTTGCCCAAGCCGGTTTGCCCATAGAGCAATGGGAGACAAAAAAGGGCGCCCAGGTGCTTTTCGTAGAAAGTCGCGGTTTACCCATGGTGCAGTTTCAATTGGTGTTTGATGCCGGCAGCGCCCGGGATGTGGGTCGTCAAGCCGGTATTGCCAAACTCACTAACCAGATGTTGAAGCAGGGGGCCGGTGGTCTGGACGCAGACGACATCGCCACCCGTTTTGGAGATGTAGGTGCGCAGTTTAGTGTAGATAGTCAGCGTGATATGGCGACCTTAAGTTTGCGCAGTCTTTCGGATACGAGCGCATTAGACCCTGCCGTGGACTTGCTGGCGAAAATTCTTGCATCACCCTCGTTCTCAGAAAAAAGTTTGCAACGTGAACGGGTCAGGGCACTCACCAGGTTGGAATTGGAACGCCAATCTCCTTCGGAGATCGCCCAACGCAGATTCTATGAACGACTTTTTGCAGGCCACCCCTATCAGCAATACCCTTCGGGTGACGCAAGGGGGCTCAAGGCCATCGGACGTAAAGATCTTGTCGACTATCATCGCCAGTATTATGTGGCTGCCAACGCCGTGATCGCAATCATCGGCGACATAAGTCAACGTCAGGCCAAGGATATTGCCGAGCGTCTCGTTGGGGGATTGCCAAAGGGGCAGGCCGCACCGCCCATCCCTCCTGTCCCCATGCGAAAAAGTGCCAGCCGTGAATACATCGCGTTTCCATCAAAACAGTCCCATATCTTCATGGGTCAGCCCGGTATCAAACGCAAAGACCCTGATTATTTTCCTTTATATGTGGGCAACTATACTCTCGGCGGCGGTGGCCTGGTGTCACGATTGTCGGAAGAGGTGAGAGAAAAGAAGGGTTTGGCCTATAGTGTGTACAGTTATTTTTTACCGATGCGGGCATTGGGCCCCTTTACTGTAGGATTGCAGACCAAGAATTCGCAAATCGACAAGGCCCTTGCGATTGTCAATCGGGTCATCAAGGAATTTGTTGAGACCGGACCCAGCGCGGAGGAATTGGATGCCGCGAAGAAAAATTTGAGCGGCGGTTTTCCACTACGAATCGATAGTAATCAAAAAATAGCCGAGTATCTGGCCTTAATCGGGTTCTATGGGCTACCGTTGAGTTATCTGGATGATTTTGTCGCCAAGGTAGAAGCCGTCACCGTGGAACAGGTGCGTGATGCCTACCGTCGGCGGGTGCACCCGGAACGGATGTTGACCGTTATTGTCGGCGGAAAATAAAACCCAAGCATCGCTAAATTAACCGACGATAGGGTATTCCATGTGACGCACAATAGCCGAATTAGTCGGCTCTACAATATAGTGTAGGTGCGAATTTATTCGCACCTGAAATTTTGAGTGGTTTGTAGGAGCCCATGAAGCAAGGTCGCAACCAGGTGCGCATCATCGCCGGTAAGTGGCGGGGTCTGAAAATCGATTTCCCCACTGCAAACGGTTTGCGTCCGACCCCGGACCGGGTCCGCGAAACCCTGTTTAATTGGTTGCAGCCCTGGCTACCAGGAACTCGATGCCTGGATCTGTTTGCCGGTAGTGGCGCATTGGGCCTTGAGGCCCTATCGCGGGGTGCGCAGAGCATGGTCCTGGTTGAGCAGGACGCTTCGGTAGTCCGGTCACTGATTAATACTGTAGAGCATCTGAATGCCGAGTCTGTCGATGTCGTGCGCAACGATGGTTTGCGGTACCTGGGGCAAGCCCACGGGCCGTTCGATATCGTTTTCCTAGATCCTCCCTTTGGACAGGCGCTGTTAGGACAGTGCTGCCAACTCATCATCCAGAATAATATCGTCAAACCCGGCGGATTCGTCTATGCAGAGGCCAACAAAGGCGAGTCCATACCTCTGTCATCGCCCCAATGGGCGCCGCTTCGCAGCAAACAAGCTGGGCAGGTAGGCTATCATCTCATTCAGAGAATTGATGGGCAATAATGTTGTCTCAGTTCCAGGCCGTGTTTGTACCTAAAACCCATTTTCCTTCACCCAAAAAGTCCTACTCACACATGGGCACTTCTATTAATTGATAATTCCTTCTCCCCCCCGGGAGAAGGTTAGGATGAGGGGATAATAAAATCAGTGTCTTAGCTTTGTTTACACCCCTCACCCTAGCTCTTTTATGCCCTAGGGGTACTCCCGGAGGGAGAGGGGATTAATAGAAGTGCCCACATATCTATAATGCGTTGAAATTTATCTCGCAAATTGCCCAAGTAGAGTATTGCGCTTAATAAAGGGCTTATAATTTGTGCCCAAGTGAGGAAAATATTTTCCTTCGGGCTCAAGGGGATCCTGAGGTCAGACTCCGTGAACCACTTATAAGCATAAGAAGGAACGAAGAAAAAGATAATTTAGAATCGTTCTGCGACGTCTGACTCCTTCAATATTCGATGCAGATAACCGGGTCTGGATTTGACGCAGCATACCCAAAGAGTAGAATACTTTTCATACCTGTTTATACGAAAGGAGGCCCTTAGGTGTTTATTGTCTATACGGACCAGGAATGGCCCATCAATCATTCTCTCTACTCTATCGGTCTTGGTGTCGACTGACGATCCTGAATTTAATCGGTCATAATCCGCTTGTGTGGGTGTACGGCACCTCAAGCACTCACCATGCCGAGAGAAGTCTTAGTGGAAAGTGTCTAAAAGGAGCTATTAAAATGATTTTCTGCAAAAGTCTTATTAAAAAGTGCGCCCTTGTGAAGGCAATTAATATTGTTGGGTTGTTGTTATTGTCACTCTTAAGCCCCTACACGTTGGCTGATGAAACAGCATTTTCTGCTGTCAACAAGATCGCCTTTGTGGCGCGGCAATTTACCATTTCTCAGGTTGGGTATTATACGGGTGCCAAATATTACGGTAAGTGGCAACAGCCTATGACCTGGACGGAGTCGAGCGCAGGTGGCACCGGTGTTGGCGTGGGTGCTGTTTCCGTTGGCGTGTCACGGAAAACACGAGATCGCGAAAAAGGGTCAACGGAACGTCTTCAGCAGGCCTTAGAGGGGTTTAGCATGGCTGACCTGTTACGCGACAAGTTGAGTGTAGAGCTGTTGAATTATAAGGCAGTTGATATTGTAACGTCCGACAAGGTGCTGCCACTTTACAATGAAACGTGTCCCAAAAGTAATAATGCTTTGTCATGCCATAAAAGTGAATGGGCAAAAAATGAAGAAGAGCAAGAAAACAGATTATTTGAAAAACAACTTGCCAAAATGTATGGGGTGAATGCTGTCATTTATGTTGATATGGGTTACTGGGGGTTTCATATAAAAAAATGGGATTCTCAGTCATGGAAAGAGATCTTTCAAAGGGACCCCCCGGCAAAGAAAAATGTAAAAGGCCATGTTGCGGCGTACGTGACTGTCGTAATGGTAGATGCTCAGGAAGGCGAAATATTGGCTAAGGCAGTGTCGTATGAATCACGTGGTGGCGGTAAAAAAGAAAAGGAAAATATGGTATTAAATGATTTGCTCTCAAGTGATCACGAACAACTGACCCCACATTTTGAGAAAGTTGCCGAGAAAATGGCAGTGAGCCTGCTAAAACAGCTTAAAACTAAATACGACCCGTGGGAATAATAAAATCAGAAACCCTGGGGCCAGACACTACAGAACAGTTCTAAGCATAAAGTAAGGAACGAAGAAAAAAATAATTTAGGATCGTCCTACGGTGTCTGATCTCATCAATACCATCAATAACAAGCCCCAAAAGGCACAGGTGCCGCCGAAGTGCACGAATTCTTACGCTCTTCAAAGAATTGATGGCCACTAGTATTACCCCACTTTTAGGCCCCGCTTTGCACCCTGGGTGGCGCTAGGTTATTGTCGACCCATGTCAGTTACCGCACTCTATCCCGGTACCTTTGATCCCATCACCCATGGGCACACCGATATTTTGACCCGGGCGGTGCGCTTGTTTGATGAGGTGGTAGTAGGTATTGCCGAGAATGCGGACAAACGGCCACTGTTTAGCCTGGATGAACGCATCGACCTGGCCACGCAAGTGACGTCTGGTTTGGATCGGGTACGGGTGGTGGGTTTTAACGACCTGTTAGTCGACTGCGCCAAACGCGAAGGGGCGAAGGTGATATTACGTGGTTTGCGGGCAGTGTCTGATTTCGAATATGAGTTTCAGATGGCGGCCATGAATCGTAATTTGAACGCCGATATAGAGACGATGTTTATGACGCCCCTGGAAAATCATACCTTCATATCGGCCTCTTTAGTCAAAGAAATCGCCCGTTTGGGGGGCGATGTCTCCAAGTTCTTGCATCCACATGTGGTGGCTGCGCTGGCGGAAAAAATAGGCTAAGATTCGCCAAGCAAACCTGAGCATTCCGGTCAACTATAAAAGCTACCGGTTCGCCCGGTCCACTCAATAACCGCAGCAAATGTCACTGCTTTAATCTGGATTACCACCATGGCCTTAATGATCACTGACGAATGCATCAACTGTGATGTATGTGAGCCCGAATGTCCAAATGACGCCATCTCCCAGGGTGAGGAGATCTATATCATCGACCCCAAGCGCTGTACCGAGTGCGTGGGGCACTTCGAGACCTCCCAATGTGTGGAGGTCTGTCCCGTAGACTGTATCCCCACGGACCCTGATTACCCGGAAACCCGTGAGCAATTGCAGGAAAAGTATCAAGGATTGGTGAGTGCTGCGTAGCGGCATAGTGTCATCAGGGGACAAGGCGAGATGAGCCTCCTAAATTACCGCACTTTCAAAAGCTATCGAGGCCTTTGGGTCCTGCTGTTATTGATTGTATGGGGGGTGTTGGCTTGTGTCCCCGAGCAAAACCACCCCCAACTTGCGGCTATTGCCAGCGCTCACCCACTGGCGACCAAGGCCGGACACGCAATTTTGGGGCAAGGCGGGAATGCCTTTGATGCCGCTGTCGCAGTGTCTGCGGTCTTGGCCGTGGTGGAGCCCATGTCCTCAGGACTGGGTGGGGGTGGTTTTTGGCTGCTGCATCGGAGTGCGGATAATTTTCAGGTCATGATCGATGGCAGGGAGATGGCGCCGGGGGCCTCTACTGCCGATATGTATCTTGGTAAGAGTGGCGAGTTAATTCCCGGGGCGAGCCTCAATGGCGCCCTGGCCGCTGGAATTCCGGGCTTGCCTGCGGCGCTGGTGCACATCGCCGAGGGTTACGGCCTGTTGCCTCTGTCTCAGAGTCTCGCTCCGGCCATCGCTTATGCCCGTAAAGGGTTTTCTGTTACCCCCAGATTTCGGCGTCTACTGGCGTTTCGTCAATTCAGCCTGTCACCCGCAGCTCAGGATATATTTCTGGATTTTAACGAACTGCCTGCTTTGGGCACGATGATTCGTCAACCGGATTTAGCCAAGACCCTTGAGGCCATTGCCCAGCGCGGACGTGAAGGATTTTATGGCGGTGAAGTGGGACGCCTGTTGGTAGCTGGAGCACGTGCCGACGGTGGAATCTGGACCCAGTCTGATTTGGATGGCTACTTTGTGGTCGAACGCCAACCCGTGACCGGTCACTATGGTGATATGCAGGTGACATCGGTGGCCCTGCCTTCTTCCGGTGGTATCGTCTTGATGCAGATGCTCAATATGTTGTCGAATTTCAAATTGGTCGAAATGATGCCAGACCAGCGCAATCATACCCTGGTGGAGGTGATGCGCCGGGCCTATCGTGATCGAGCCCGTTTCCTGGGCGATGCGGATTTTATCGCGGTGGACAGCCAAGCTTTGCTGGCCGATGCCTATGCCAGGAAACTTATCGCCGATTTGAACCCAAAGGCGACTCCCAGCGAGCGATTGAATGGCGGCGATGGTAAAACGGCGTTAAAGCCAAAGGGGACCGACACCACGCACTTTTCCATCATTGACCATGAAGGTAATCGTGTTGCCGCAACCTTGAGTATTAACTATCCTTTTGGTTCCGGGTTTGTTGCCCCTGGTACCGGGGTCCTGCTAAACAATGAGATGGATGACTTCTCGGTCAAGCCGGGTTGGCCTAATGTATATGGTCTGGTAGGTTCGAAGGCCAATGCCATTGAACCGGGCAAGCGCCCTTTGTCGAGTATGACCCCTAGTTTTTTTGAAACCCCTGAGGCTGTCTTGGTGATAGGCACCCCAGGGGGTAGTCGTATCATTACTATGGTGTTGTTGGCGGCCCTGGAATTTGCCGAGGGACGTGGCGGACCACAGCAGTGGGTGGCCTTACCCCGTTTTCACCATCAATTTATACCCGATGAGATTACCCTGGAGCCGGGCGCCTGGGGTGAAAAACTCAAACAAAAAATGCGTGATCGTGGGCATGTGTTGAAAGAACGCAAACGGGTCTATGGTAATATGCACGTGGTCGTGTGGAATAAGAAGACAAAAAAATTGAGTGCGGCCAGTGATCCACGCGGAGAAGGACTGGCGCTAGTCAAATAGCCACCTCACGCGCAGCACCATGTTAAGCCGTTTCTTCTACCCTGGTCTCGGAATGATTATCGTCATACTCAAGGTGTTGGGTCACCGTTGCAATAAGTTCTTCCATTTTGGCCTCTTGCATGCGAAAGCCTTCCTCAACCGCCTTGAGTTCGCCAAGCCGGTCATCCAGGCTGTCGGTGGCCTTGTGTATGCGTTTGATGCTCTCTAAGCGCCGGCGCAATTGCATCTGGTGTTCACGTACCTGGGTTTCCATGGGTGACATGATCGTTTTGAGCCAGTTGTCGGCATCTTTGTTGGCCTTCTCAAATATACGTTTTACCCCAGACACCACCGAGACATAAAACTTGCTTACCACGGTCATTTGCTCTGTCATGACCAGCGACATGCCGCTCAGGAACTGTTCGTACTGGGCCTTAACTTCCTTTAATTCGCGCAGGTACTTGGTGGTCGAGAAGGCGCCGGGTTTGATCTTGGCAAGCCCGTGTTCTTCCTGGAACTTGCGATAAACGCCTTCCATGAGAGTTTTAATTTCTCTGGCCTGGATCGCGCCTTCTTTGAGTGACAATTCGGCCTGGACAAAAAACTTTTCCATGCTCCTCTTGATGCCCGATGTAGTCAGGCTGATGGTCATGTCTTTTTTGGTCTCGGCAACCAAGGATTCCAGATTTTTGGTGTTCAGATGGGTATAAAGCAAGTTGGTCTGCTGGGAAAAAATACTGCGAGTGGCGTGAAAGCGTTGCAGGCTTTTTTCCAGGTGTTCCTTGTCCTGTTTGACCTTGTCCATCATGTTTTCGATGACCACGGTATTTTTGCTGTTTAAGCCATCCAACTCTTGCAGGTGATCGTTTACTCCGCGTACGCGCTGTGCCAGCATCAGGCGCATGGTCTTGTAGATTTCGTTGAGGTTTTGGCGCACATTGTCGCGCACGATTTCCCGTTTGGCGGGAATCAATACATCGGCCAGGGCGCCTTCCAATTCCTCGATCCGGCTGTGCGCCAGCAATTCAGCATCGCCACGAATCTTGCCCAGCAAGGCCTTCTGGGCAGAGACGGGGAAAATGCGGTCTTTTTCGACACCTAGCGTTCTTGCTGTGGTTTCGATTTGACGTTGGATTTCTTGCTCGACCTCTTCGGGGTCGCGTAGTTCATCCCACAACACATCAATTTTGTTGAGGGCCACCAACACCCCTTTGGTGCTACGCTCGCTGCCGCAGATATGGTCTCGCCATACCGCCATGTCAGATTTGGTCACACCGGCGTCCGCCGAGAGTACAAATAGCACCCCATGGGCGCTGGACAATAGATTGAGGGTTAGCTCCGGCTCGGCGCCGAGGGCGTTGAGCCCAGGGGTATCCAGGATCACCAGGCCCTGATCGAGCATGGGGTGGGGAAAGTTGATAATGGCGTGGCGCCAGGCCGGGATCTCGACCTTGCCGTCTTCGGTGATGTGCATGCCGTCCTCGTGGGCTTCATCTTCGGCCACATGCAGACCCAGTGCCTGGGCCTCTTCCATAGGCACGGTCTTGATATCGGTCAGGTGGAGCAGTGCCTTGGCGATATCGTCGGGATCGCTGGGATCAAACTCTACGGATGTCCATTCATCGGCAAAGTTTTTATATTCAACCAGGGGTGTCCCCGATTTACGGGTCTCAATGGGCAGCAAACGAATGCTGGGTTTGGCATTGGGTTCATGCAACAATTCATTGGGGCACATGGTGGTGCGACCGGCAGTGGAGGGTAGCACCCGTTTGCCCAGGCCGCCGAAGAAGATGCCATTAATGAGTTCTGACTTGCCACGGGAATACTCGGCAACGAAGGCGACGTAAAGACGGTTGTCATGGAGGGTGCCAAGCACCTCAGACAACTGCAGGTCGCATTGGGCCTCGGACAAATCCTGTTTGCGCAGCCACTCCTGATACCCGGTGATGGCATTGCCGAGGGCCTCGCGCCACTGGCCGTAGGCGTCAAATTCTTTTTCAATCCGGCTGCCGGTCTTGTATTCCATGATCCTGATCCGTTGGTGTCGCGGTTGACTATACCTTGCTGTGTTCAAAAAGGCAGCAAATTGGGTATGAATCGAGTGCTGCCCTGTTAGGCTATTTTGACAAAAAATATACTAAAATCAAGGACATTTTGCAATATGTTTAAGTGATTTATTAACATTTGCCCAGGGAGGCAGTTTACGTGGGGGAACCCTGGTTAATCAGGATTGGCATTTTGGACAATAATAGCTGGCGCGCTGGGCGATAATCTTGCGCTTAATTGGACTGGCACAGCGCATGCAGGGCCGGTCCTGGCGGCCATAGACCTGCAAAGATTGGCCAAAATAGCCCGGTTGGCCGACGCTATTGGTGAAATCCTTGAGGGTGGTACCGCCCGCCCGAATGGCCTGTTTTAGGGTGGATTTGACGGCCGTAGCCAGGGCCCCGCAGTCCTGGTGGGACAGGCGGCCTGCAGCCCAGCCCGGCCGAATACCGGCGTGGTACAGGGCCTCATTGGCGTAGATATTCCCCACACCGGCGACGATACGGGCATTCATCAGCAAGGTCTTGATGGCGCAACGTCGTTTGCGGGAGGCCCGGTACAGGTAATTGCCGCTGAAAGATTTGGTCAGGGGTTCGGGGCCGATGTGTCTGAGCAGTGGATGTTGGCACGGGTCTTGGGTTGTCCACAGCACCGCACCGAATCGCCGCGGGTCTCGCAGGCGCAGGCATTGGCCGTTATCCATAATAATATCCACATGGTCATGGGTCTCAGGTGCTAACTTAGCGGCGACAATATGCAGGCTGCCGGACATACCCAGGTGGATGATGAGGGTGCCCGTCTCGGCGCCCAGGAGCAGGTATTTGGCGCGTCTCTTGATGGAGTCAATGCGTTGGCCCGGTAAAATCTTTGCCAGCGCGGTGGGCACCGGCCAACGCAGACGTGGCTCTCTTACCTTAAACGCGTGTACTTTATGATGGAGTATGTAGGACGAGATCCCACGCCGGGTGGTTTCCACCTCCGGCAACTCCGGCATTACTGCGCCTTAATTTCAAATAAACGCTTGGCCATGTCGGCGGGGAAGTGATATTCGAGACCCTCGTCGGGCCGATATAAAACCAGTTCTGGTTTCCTGCTGCGGATATAAATTTTTAACCATTTTGTGGCGCCTGTCTTGGCATCGTCTTTGTAACCGATACGCAGGCTGCTGCCGCTGGTCTTGCCCTGGTAGGGTGAGACGCTCAGTGCCCGGGTGTGACGCCACTCGTCTACCAGGGCGGTGATGCGATCTGCGCTGATGTCTTTTGGCTCAGGCTTGGCAGCCCAACCCTTGTCACCGAGCTTGATGCGAAGCTTGGGTAGTTCCAGGGTGGTGGGTTCTATGCCGGCCAATAATTGCGAGTCGATATAGTCGCTAAAGGGCACGGTAAGATGGCGAAAAACCGTGTCGTTGATGAGATGTATCCGATTATCGGTCATCACATAACGCTTGCGGTTGATCGGGTGGCTGTCTCCAAAATCCAGTTTTTGATCCCCAAGCCATACTGTTGCCAATGGATTGGCCAGTCCATATTGGGCGAGCTTGTCAATATTCACCTCCAGTTGACCATCGCTACGGGTGGTGGCCAGACCCACCACGCTGGTGGCGCGAAACTGGTTGGCGCGGGCATTGATAGGCGCCGTTAGGCGCCACAGCATTCCTGTTTTGACAAGGCGTATGTTTTTTTTGCCGGGTCGGATTATACGGATCTCGGAAATTTTGTCGGCGGGCGTAGAGCCCAAGGTGATCGGTGGCGGTGGTGGGGTTTTACCGGGGCTGTAGATCACGACCCAGATGAGAACGGCGACGATAATGCCGAGGCCCAGGTTGATGATCCAGCGTTGTTTCATCGTCGGGGCTTAAAGCTTACGTCGGCGCAGCCAAATCCCGGCGCCGGTGCCGATGAGCAATAGGGGGATGACCAACAAAAAACCAGACGCAATGATTGCACTCCACGTCGGTGACAGATTGAGCGCAATATCATCCGCAGTGCGGGTGGGGACGTCGATATAGGTTTCATCATGAGACACCCAGTTAATTATATTCATGCCCAGGTCCAGGTTGCCGCCGTTACCGATAAAACTGTTAGACAAAAAATCACCGTCTCCTATAACGGCAACTCGTTGTGTCTTGCCGTCGATTTCGCGACTCAAGACCACGCCCAGGCTTAGTGGCCCGGCAATGTCCTTGCTTTTATCGAATGTAATCTGACCTTTCAGGGCGCCGGTCTCTGACCAGGCGCTGGGCAGGCTGTCCAGAATCGTATCACCCTGCCAGCCTGTGGGTGTATCCAGGCGTAGCCCGGTGGCCTCGGGAAAGACGGTCATAAGAGTGAAATTTTTGACCACAGCATGGGAGGTATATTCCGTTACTACGGTAAAGGTTGCCGAGCTGCCGGTAATGGCCTGTGATGTGGGGTCGACGATGACCCCCGGCTCGAACTCGATTCCCAGCATCTCGGCAATCGGCTCAAGACCATGCAGATCACCGGGTTCCGCCAACCACAGCAGGCTGCCGCCTTTTTCTATGTATTGTTTTAACTGCTCCACTTCTCCGTCGAGCAAGTCCACTTGGGGGCTTGCCACAACTAACAGGTCACTGGTGTCGGGAATGGCCTTGGATTCGCCCAGATTGAGCTTGTGGGTGGCGGTGCCTTTTTTTGCGAGTTGTTGGGCCCATGTGGACAGGTCATGGTTGGCGCGGCCATCGGGGCTGCGTTCGCCGTGACCGCTGAGAAACATCACCAGGTGTTGTTTGCTGCGGCCGAGGCGGGCCAGGGCATTGGTCAGGGTCTCTTCGCTGAGTTGCTGTACGTTCTCCTGTTTCTTACCGTACTGGACCAACAATTCTCCATTGCGTTGGATACCGGCCTCCCGAGTACGGCCAGGTTCTTCATCGGGGCTCACAAATTCTAATATCACATCCTTCTTTTTTTTCTGATAGCGGCTTACGAGGTCACGGATCACGGTACGGAGTTCTTTATTTTCGTCGGCAAATGCAGTAACGGTTATTGGCCCCTCAATCTTTTCCAGGATGGCGATGCTGGCCTCAGACAGGGTGTTGCGACCATTATTGGTCCAGTCAAACTGACTGTGGTAATCGTTGCTGAGCCACAGCAGCAAACCGACTATGGCGAGAAATAATACGACAAAGCTGGCATCCGTAATACGCAGTTGTAGTTTTTGTTTGGGCGATACACGCATGCTCAGCCCCCCAGGCGGTCGGCATCCAGGCGACGTGTACTGAGCACCAGGAAGGTCGTAATGAGCAGGACATAAAACACTGCATCGGCGCTGTCGAAGACGCCCTTTAGAAAGGGTTCGTAGTGGTTTAATAAAGAGAAATAGGCGAGCACGTTGCCGGAGGCGCCCTGGCCGCCGGTATCCAGCACCCAGGACAGCAGCAGCATACCAAAGGTGCTGACTGCTGCGATGGTGGGGTTTTGGGTCAGGGTGGACATAAACAGTCCCACTGCGGCAAACGAGGCCAATAGCAGGGCGAGGCCTAGAAAACCGGAGGCGAAGGCGCCGAAGTCTAGACTTCCCCCTGCCAGTAACGACAAGGGCATGAGTGCCACCAGAAATAAAACAACCAAAAGAAAGAATAAGATGCCCAGGTACTTGCCTAAGATGATTTCGGTCATGCTCAAGGGCGCACTATAGAGTAATGTCAGGGTACGGTTACGACGCTCCTCGGAGACCAGGCGCATGGTGATGAGTGGTACCACCAGCAGCAAAATGATTGCAGCGTTGCCAAATACCGATGCGACCACAATGTCGGTCAGGCCTATGGGAGTCTGCATGCTCAGTAGCCGCGATTGAATGCTCATGTAGTTGTCTACATGGTTTAGAAAAAGCCACCCCATCAGGGCCTGCACCACGCCCAGGATCACCCACGCCAAAGGCGACAGAAACATGCTACGTATTTCTCGCCAGGCAAGGGTGAATATCATATCGTCGCCTCCGCTTGGGTTTTGTCATGTTTGGTGAGTTCCAGGAACATGTCTTCCAAAGATGCCTTTTCTGGTATCAGTTCGCGCAAACCCCAATGGTTATCGACCGCTAATTTGACCAGCGCATCGGTGGGGTCCTGACCGGCTTGGTAATAAACTTGATAGCGGCCATCGTCCAGTAGACGGGTTGAACGTACCCCGTTGAGCTGCTCAATACGTGACGTATCGACGCTGTTGCTAAAGCGTAGCGAAAGCGTGGAAGACTGCATGCGTTGGGTCAGGCCATCGATACTGTCATTGAGTACCAGTTTGCCCCGGTCGATGATCTGCACATGGTCACAACTGCTCTGCACTTCGGGCAAGATATGGGTTGACAGGATGACCGCGTGCTCCTGGCTCAGTTCCCGTACCAAGGTGCGTATCTCGCGTATTTGTATGGGGTCGAGTCCGGCAGTGGGTTCGTCAAGGATGACCACCTGGGGTTGATGGATAATAGCCTGGGCAATGCCCACCCGCTGACGATAGCCCTTGGAGAGATTGCCGATCAGGCGTCTGCCGGCATCTGTCAGGCCACAACGTTCTTTGGCCTGCTGGCGTGCGCCAAGACGCTGCTTTTTGGGGATACGATTTAAGGCTGCGCAAAAGTCCAGGTACTCATCGACGGTGTATTCCAGGTACAACGGTGGTTGTTCCGGCAGGTAACCGATGCAGGCCTTGGCTGCCCTGGGTTCATCAAGCAAATCATACCCCGCGATCTTGATGCGGCCGCTAGTAGGCGCCAGATTGCCGGTAATCATCTGCATGGTGGTAGTCTTACCGGCCCCATTGGGGCCGAGAAAACCGAGTACCGTGCCCTTGTTGACCGTGAAGCTGACATCGTTCACCGCCGCCAGATCTCCGAAATAGCGCGATACGCTGTCGACCTCTACCAGCAAATTGTTGCTCATTGGGTTTCTATCAGATTGTGCATGGATGGGTTGGTATTAGAAGAATCTGGGGCGGTTTTGTCAATGGGTGTACTGGTTTTTGCCGCAAAGGTTTAACTAGAGTTGAAGCTCTGGAAGAAACGCGGAGCTCGCTAAAATTTTGGATTTGAGAGAGTCTGATTCCGACCTCAGGCCCTTAATATACATTTTAGTAGAGAAGGTGTTGATATGTCCACGAGCACACAGGTTTCAGCCTATATCTCCGAAGAAGCCAAGGCCCAGGTGGAGGCCTATGTAGAAAGACACGGCGTTAAGAAGGGATACTTGATCGAAGAGGCATTACGGCATCACCTGCAGGCGCTGCGTGAGATCCCCGAAGATCTCATTATCCCTTCGCGATTGGTGTTGACCAGCGAGGCGATGGAACAGGTTGTCGAAGGCATTGCCGGGGAGGATCAGCCTACGGAGGCCCTGAGAACGCTGCTCCGTGAGTAACCCAGACCAGGAAATCCGTATTCGCTGCTTGGACCCCCATGATGACCGCTCCGGGTTTCATAGCGGAAATATTGATCTGGACCGTTTTTTTCAGCGCTATGCCGGTCAGAATCAGTTCCGCCACCACATCGGCACCAC
>DRJZ01000152.1 GCA_011052015.1 Acidiferrobacteraceae bacterium
GAAGAACAAGAAGAACTGGCTAAAAAAGAACCGGTAGAGGCCTTTATGCAGGCGGTGGATACACTGCGTGCCGATGCCGACCGTTTGCAGAAACGCGTTGAACGTTTACGTGGACGCCTACAGGAAAAGCTATCCCCATGATGCGTGCTAAATGATTAATCCTGGCCGTCTGGCCCGATTGCTGCGTATCACCCAGGTGTTTGTCAAGCACGGGCTTGATGATTTTATTGTCGCCATCCATTTGCTTCGACCTTACCAATGGATCTTGCGCCTCATGCCATGGCGTTGGCGCAGTCGTGTTCGCCAGGCCCGAGGGGTGCGCCTGCGTGAGGCCTTGGAAGAACTTGGCCCCATCTTTGTCAAGTTTGGGCAGATGATGTCCACTCGCCCTGACCTGTTGCCCGATGACATCGCCCTGGAGTTGGTCAAGCTCCAGGACCAAGTACCGCCCTTCCCCGGTATCAATGCCAGGCAGGTCATTGAACAGGCCTATGGTGAGGCGCTGGAAAAACATTTCAAGACCTTCGATTTAACACCCGTGGCCTCGGCATCGGTGGCCCAGGTGCACTTTGCTATCCTATGGGACGACCGTGAAGTCGCGGTCAAGGTGTTGCGTCCGGGCATCCACAAAATCATTCAACGGGATCTGGGTTTGTTGTATACCCTCGCCGAACTGGCCCAACGCTATCTGCCCGATGGTGAACGCCTGCGTCCGGTAGAGGTGGTGGGTGAGTTTGCCAAAACCCTCGACGATGAACTGGACCTGATGCGCGAGGCAGCCAATGCTAGTGTGTTGAGAAACAATTTCCACAGATCCGGCATGTTGCTGATCCCTGAAGTGCTTTGGGACCACACCCGCAGTACGGTCATGGTGATGGACCGTATACACGGCATCCCCATCGGCAACATCGATGCCTTGCGCGAGGCGGGGATCGATCTCAAAAAATTGTCCCATGACGGCGTCATCATATTTTTTACCCAGGCATTTCGCGACGGGTTTTTTCATGCCGACATGCACCCGGGCAATATCTTTGTCTCTGCCGAGGGACAATACCGGGCGGTGGACTTTGGCATCATGGGCACATTGAGTGATGTGGACAAACGCTATCTGGCGGAGAACTTCGTGGCCTTCTTTAACCGTGACTATCGGGCCGTCGCCGAATCGCATTTAAATGCGGGGTGGGTACCGGCAGACACCAAGATAGAAGAATTCGAGGCCGCCATCCGTACCGTGTGCGAACCCATCTTTGCCAAGCCGCTCAAAGAGATTTCCTTTGGCCGTTTGTTGATCCGACTGTTTCAGACTGCACGGCGGTTTAACATGGAAGTGCAACCCCAACTGGTGTTATTGCAAAAGACCCTGCTCAATATCGAAGGCCTGGGCCGACAACTCTATCCCGACCTGGATCTGTGGCAGACCGCCAAACCCTTTTTGGAAAAATGGACCCGGGATCAGTTAGGCGCCAAGGCCTTTTTTCAAGGCTTTGTGAAAAATCTGCCCCAGTGGGGCAAGATCGCACCCGAATTGCCGGGCCTGTTTCACGACTTCCTGCGCCGTGCCAATAGCGGTGAGATGAGCATGACCTGGCGTGCCGAGGCCCTGGAAAAAATGCGCGAAGAGACCAAGCGTAGTTATCGGCGGTTGTACTTTGCTATTAGTGGTAGTGCATTGGTGGTGGCGGGTACGGTCATCGCGGGGCTGGGTCAGCCTATGATTTGGCCATTTCTTGGCGTCTCCGCCTTGGCTTGGGGGTTGGGGGGATTAGGATTGGGGCTGGTTTTGGGGGGTTGGCCTCGCAAATAGCTCCTTCTCCCTGAGGGAGACCTCGGTGCCCTCTTGAGGGGTGAGGTAGGGGTGAGGAAAACAGCTGAACTCCCCCCAGGCAAACGTTGTATGATCCAGCGCCCAAGCGCTAAACTGTATGGATATAAGGCATATCCCGTTAGAACCACCCTCTACTACATCTTGTGTTTCCTTCGCCGATTAACATCACTCGCCACTATACATTGACAGTAGTGGTTCTAAAGGGATATGCCTTATGGATATACAGTATCGCAAGGACGCCGATCATGTCACCCAGGCTTGCGGCAAGGACCGCCGCCAGAGAGTTGGGCGCTTACCGTTACCAGCGCCACCAACCCGAGCACACACTGCTCTACCAGATCGTTGAGCAGCATTACCCGCTATTCGTGACCCATATAGCCCGGCAGGGCAGGCCATTGCCGGGCTACGTGCAGCGGGAATTTGAGGAATACCTGCGCTGCGGCCGTCTTGAACATGGTTTTTTACGAGTACGTTGTGACCGTTGCCATGTTGAGATCTTGGTGGCCTTCAGCTGTAAACGTCGCGGGTTTTGCCCCAGTTGCGGGGCGCGGCGCATGGCCGAAAGCGCCGCCCTGCTGGTGGACGAGGTCTTGCCGCATAAGCCCAATGGAGAGCTAACATTTATCAGCTAATCCTGAACTATAGTTGTCACTTGACAACTACTCTAATATCAACTATCGTCAATGGTGAAAATGTGAGAAGGAAACATCCAGATAAGGAAATCGAAAATGCTATCCGTTATGCAGAAAAGCATGGATGGCAAGTGATCGAATGTAAGGGGCATGCCTGGGGGATGCTTCGCTGTCCGCATCACGATCGGGAATGCCGTTGTGGCCAGTTTTGCCAAATGTCGGTCTGGAGTACACCAAAAGATACAGGCCGTCATGCCCGGCAACTGCAGCGAAAAATAGATGGATGCATACACCAGGATGGGAATTAAGATGATCGAGTACGAATTCACACTAACATTTACACTGCCAGATACGCAGAATGACCCTGTGCAACATCTCGATGCGCTGTTCGATGCTGGCTGTGACGATGCCGTTGTTGGCACGGGAACCTCCGGCATGATTTCACTGGCGTTCAATCGTGAAGCAGATTCTGCATCTAAAGCAATCGAATCCGCAATTCACGATGTAATGAAAGCCATCTCTGGTGCCAGCCTGGTTGAAGCAAAACCAGATATGGTAGGACTGACCGATGTCGCTGAGATTCTCAACTGTTCCCGCCAGAATATTCGGAAGTATGCGATTGGCTACCCAAACTTTCCACGCCCAGCCATCACTGGAAAATTTCAGCTATGGCACTTGTGGGAAATTGCAAAATTTGACAAGTTTTCGATTCCCGATACCGTCATTGAAACATCCAGAGTAACTTGCAAATTGAATCTGGATCTGCAAAGCCAGAAGTTTAAAGAAGAGCTGACGCAGTGAAAAATAAGGTGGCATCGGGAGAGGGATGCGAACCCCCAAAATTTTCTGAGTAAATTCAAGACATTAAAAAGCGCTGCGGCCGTCTTGAACATGGTTTTTTACGAGTACGTTGTGACCGTTGCCATGTTGATATCTTGGTGGCCTAGTTAAAGGGGTCAGAGCCCTTTAAGCGTTTTAGGCGTAACATCTATTCTTAAACTTGTTCAGGATGAACGAATTATTCGACATGGAGTGTGCCAATGCCAAGAAAACCAAGATTCTTTTTGCCTGATATTCCTGCTCATATAGCTCAACGTGGTCATAGCCGAGAACCGGTGTTCTTTGAGGACAGCGACTATCGCGTCTATCTCGATTGGGTTGCAGAAGCGGCCAATCGCTATCGTTGTGCCGTCCATGCCTATGTATTGATGACCAATCATGTTCACATCCTAGCCACGCCACAGGACAAGCACGGCATTAGTTTGATGATGCAGTATATCGGTAGGCACTATGTGCCCTACATAAACCATAGCTACGGTACGAGTGGCAGCATTTGGGAGGGACGATACAAGGCGTCGCTAGTGAGTGACGATCAGTATTTGCTGGCCTGTATGCGCTATATTGAACTGAATCCTGTTCGAGCCAACATGATCGACTTACCCGCTCACTATCGTTGGAGTAGTTATCGTGCCAACGCGCAGGGAAAAGTGGATGAACTTATAACCACCCATCCATTGTATTTAAGCTTGGGGAGAACGGTTAGTAGCAGACTAGAGGCATATAGGGCGTTATTTAAAGCCCATATTGAAACTAGCGAACTCAAAGCGATACGCGTTGCCTGGCAAACCGGGACACCACTGGGAAACGACTATTTCAGAGAGAAAATAGAGCGTAAACTTATGTGCAAGGTCGGACAGGCTAGGCGAGGACGTCCCAATCGGCATTAAAGGGCTCTGACCCCTTTTAAAGCTAAGTAGGCCTATGGTTTCTTTGTTGGAGTAGGAAGTCAAAAAACTGATATTTTGCGAAGGTGACTATCATGGCAGATGAAGTAGTAAATGAATTACTAGAAAATGCAAGACAATCTCTTGTGCGCATGCAGGAATTTGACGTTTCCAAATTACCCCGAGAAGCTGAGCTAGGTAAGAGCTATAGTTTTAGTGATGCCGTTACCTCGGCGAGGAGGCTAGTAGATCTTTTTCGACGATTATCGCCAGAAGCTTTAGATGATTTTGGAAAGATACAGCTGGATGGACTAAAACAGCAAGCCGACGCCTGTTTCAATCTATTTGATGCGGTGCTCCAATTTGATGCGAAGCAAGCTAACGCGCATGAAACGAAGCAAAAACTTATTCAGCAAATTGAAGGCGCGTACCAAGGTGCGTTTAATGAGTTGTTACCATTAGTGGGCTATTCTTTGCATAAGTCTGCTGATTTCCAGAGACTAGACAGCGAGGCAAGAGCTACGCTACAAAAGATTAAAGATGATGCAGAAGAAATAACAAAAAATTTGGAGCAACAAAAATCAGACGCTGAAAGTGCATTAGAAGCAATACGTAAGGTAGCTGCAGAACAAGGTGTAACACAGCAAGCAATTTACTTTAAAGATGAAGCAGATCAAAATGAAATTGACGCAGAAACATGGAGAAAAAGAACAATAAACATTGCATGGGGGTTAGGCGGTTATGCTGTGCTAAGTATTTTTATTCATAAGATACCTTTTCTAAGTCCTTTAAATTCTTATGAAACTGTACAAATGGCTGTTAGTAAAATACTTATATTTTCCGTTATAAGTTTTATCCTCTATTTGTCATCCCGTAATTTCCTCTCCCATAAGCATAATGCCGTAGTAAACCGGCATAGGCAAAATGCTCTAATGACCTACAAGACGTTAGTAGAGGCTGCGGGAGAAAAACAACAATCAAGTGATGCCGTGCTTATGCATGCAGCAGCTTGCATTTATGCGCCCCAATCGACGGGTTACATAAGTGGTAATTCCGATGTTCAAGGTGCTAGGTCTGTTATAGAGCTATTATCGAAACCAATATCACCGAGTGCCGAATAACCAAGGGGGTCATATATGGACACGCCAAGTAAATCAAGTATTGATGAATATTTGGGGTCAGAGTGAAAACTTTTTCTCATTCATTAGGGTATCCGCTATACTGACCTGAGCAATACCATTATCAAGGAAGATAAATGGCCCGGTTACCAAGGATAAGTTTGCCTGGCATACGCAACAACACATCATCCAGCGTGGCAACAATCGACAGGCTTGTTTCGCTTCGGATGAAGATTTCGCCGCTTATTCCCATTGGTTAAACGAGTATTCCCGAAAATTTCGGGTGGCCATCCATGCATGGGTGTTTATGACCAATCATACGCACCTGTTGGTTACCCCGGAAACGGAAGGGGGTATCTCTCGTCTCATGCAGACCCTCGGGCGGCACTATGTTCGTTATTTCAACTATACCTACAAAAGAACGGGTACCCTGTGGGAAGGCCGGTATAAATCGTGTGTGGTGGATGCAGATAATTATCTGTTGATTTGTCAGAGATATATCGAGCTCAATCCGGTCCGGGCGGGGACGGTGGAAGCGCCGAGTGACTATACCTGGTCGAGTTTTCGGTCCAATGGATTGGGGCGGCCGGCCAAGGTCTGGACACCACATTCTCTTTACCAGCAGCTAGGCAAGAGTAGGGCTGAACGGATAGCAGCGTACCGTGAGTTGTTTCGTGGGCAAATCGATGCGAGGATATTGAACCAGGTTCGCCAAGCTACGAATCAGGGGATGGCTCTGGGAAATGACAGGTTTAAGCAAGAGGTGGAGAGTTTATCCGGCCGACGCGTCGCTACTCTAAAGAGGGGGCCTAAGCGCAAGCGTCATGATGGCGAATAGTTTTTACTCTGACCCGAATGGCACTTACTTAAGTCAAAATCACCGTCATTCCGGGCGGA
>DRJZ01000153.1 GCA_011052015.1 Acidiferrobacteraceae bacterium
CGCCAAGATGCCAACGACTCCATGGACGGCGGAGGTAGAGCAACGCATGGAGCAGTTGCCGAGGTCGCCAAGCTAAATAGATTGTTTTTTATAGAAGTGCCCTAAAGAAAGTTCTTGGCGTCTTGGCGGTTGAGCATATTAATAAGAGGTTCCCTAATTTTTAGTTGTTGAGGCTGTCTGTTCAATGGCCAGGATACGGTCACGCCCCTGTTCCGCAAGCAATAGCACCCCTTTCGGTGTGAAGACCATGCCTTGGGGAGACTCCAGGTGTTCCATGATCACTTTCAGCCTGTTTTCTTTCAGTCTCAGCAGGCGCCCGTCCTTACTGTCCTCACTGATCCAAAGGCTGCCATCGGCTTGTAACAAAAGTTGGTCGGGTTCGTTAAGGTTGGCCACCACCACAGTTAACTTGCCTTTAAAGATACGAATTACCCGTCCGGTGCCGGTTTCCGCCACGAAGATGCCGCCATGGCGGTCCACCGCTAGGCCCTCCGGCCTCACCAGTCCTCCATATAGCGGGGTGAGTTTGCCATCGTCCAAATCCAGATGGACCAAGCCACCCTTGCCCATGTCCTGGGAAAGCACCAGCCCGCCACCGGGGAGGGGCTCAATGCCCTCGGTCATGTCCAGCCGGGCAAGGGTCCGGGACAAACCAGTACCAAGATTCAGTTCGATGATCCGGCCCTGCATGGTCTCCTCAACGAGATAGAGTTTGTCGCCCACAACGACCAGGCCATCGGGGCGATTGAGTTCGGCGAGCATCACCTTGTGGGACGGCTTGCCGATACGTACCAGCTTTCCCCTGCCTTTGCCCCGCTCCAGGGTGGCGTAGAGATTGCCGTGGCGGTCCAGATCGATGTTATCGATATGGGGTAGATCCTCTGCATAAACACGATATTGCCAACCTTGGGCCGGAGCGATGGGGGTGCCCCAACTAAATAAATCGGCATAGCCAAAAGAGGCAATCCCGAACCCAATGAATCCAAGCAGGATTTTTTGCAAATTGGAAAGTAGACGAAGTTTCATGGTAATAAAGTTGTTGGGCGATGTTAGTGAATTAAATTTAATTCCTGAGGGTTGTGCCCCCACAGCTTGCTGTGATTACTATTGAACCGCCAAGACGCCAAGTACGTCAGGAAAATATGTGTACCACCACTTAGGCGCTCCTGGCGGTTCCGACTATTTTTCGATATACCCCCCACAAAATTATCAAAAGCGGCGGTTAATATTAGAAGCCACTCTTGATTTTTTCCGCCCAATCCTGGACCGAGGCTAGGATCTCGACTTCATCCATGGTCATTAACTGGTGGTTTTTTATCACATGGACACCACCCACGAAGACATCTGAAACCTGATCCCGAGAGGCACTATACACAAGTTGTGAAACGGGGTCGTAGAGTGGCTGTGTTGCCAGACCGGACAGGTTGACGGCGGTCAAGTCAGCGGCCTTCCCAGGGACCAGTGATCCGATTTGCTCACCCAAACCTAATGCCTGCGCACCGTTTAGTGTAGCCATGCGCAATGCGGTGTGGGCGGGGACTGCGGTAGGGTCGGCGCTAACACCCTTGGCCAACAGGGCGGCACAGCGCATCTCGGCGAGCATGTCGAGATCATTATTGCTTGCGGCACCATCCGTTCCCAAGGTGACATTCACATTTTGCTGCATGAGTTGGTTGACAGGACAGAACCCCGATGCCAGTTTGAGATTGGATTCCGGGCAATGCACCACGGTCACGCCATGTTCGGCGAGGGACTGGATCTCATTATCGAGTAATTGGGTCATGTGAACTGCCAGCAAACGTGGCGTTATCAGCCCAAGGCGTTCGATACGTTCCAGTGGCCGGCAACCGTGTTGTGCTACGGATTCGTCTATCTCGCGGGCCGTCTCATGGACGTGCATCTGAATGGGAATATCCAACTCATCGGCCAGGGTCCTGATCCTCTCCAGGTTGGCGTCGGAGACGGTGTAAGGTGCATGGGGCGCAAATAGGGTGGATACCCAGGGTGAATGGCGGACCTGGTCGTGTAGGGCGATACCTTTTTCAAGATATTGCTCGGCGTTTTGTGCCCACGCGGTGGGCATATCGATCATGATGAGACCGATACACGCTCGAATATTGGCAGCCTCAGCGACGGCGGCGACGACATCAGGGAAAAAGTACATATCCGCGAAGCAGGTGGTGCCCCCCTTTAACATTTCGGCAATGGCCAGACGACTTCCATCCTGTACAAATTCGGGGCTGGCCCATTTCATCTCCGTTGGCCAAATATGTTCTGTCAGCCAGGTGTTGAGTGGCAGGTCATCCGCCATGCCCCGAAACAGGCTCATGGCGCAATGGGTGTGCGTGTTGACGAGACCTGGGATGATGGCATGGTCGGCTAGGTCGATATTAACGTCGGCGCGATAGTGGCCTGCAATGTCATTACTGGCCCCCAAGGCCACAATGAGACCCTTGTCTATGGCGATAGAGTGATGATCTAAATAGCCATCATCGGGCTCCACCGGGATGACCCAGCGTGCGGTGATAATGGTATCAACAGAAGTCATTGTCGTTGTACGGATCGATTTTGGTTTGATTCCAGTGTTGCACCGTTAACGATAGATGGGTTGGTGCCAGAAGAATTGAATTTAATGAGTGGTTTTGGAGTTGTGATGCATGAGCCAATATATCCGGGTTTGTCATCGGGCCAGACCCAGGATCCAGTTTTTATCAGCTTACTGGGTGCCGGATCAAGTCCGGCATGACGGAGTGAGTTAATGGGGTAGTGATTTGAACCCGATTTTCTCTGTGTCGTGACCATGAGGTCAACCTATTTTTTAATACCCAGATCAATTTATAATGGGACCGGTGAATACCCGCCACCATCAAAAGTCAATCGCGTCTGTCCTTGCCCAGGAAACCATACAACCCATACGCTGGCAGTACGATGGTCTTAAGCTGCTGGATCAACGGGTTCTACCCGAACGGGTTGTGTACCTGAATATCGATGATGTCTACGCCACTGCTGCCGCCATTACAGACATGGTGGTCAGGGGCGCACCGGCCATCGGGATCACCGCAGCATATGGGGTGGTTTTGGCGGCGCGCCAACGGTATCAGGAAGATCCCACCACATGGCGGGATAACATAAAGCCGGATCTGCGACATTTAAAGTACGCACGGCCGACTGCAATCAATTTAGCCTGGGCGGTGGACCACATATCCAGACTGATCGATACACTGACCAATATTGACCCGGTGCCTCAATTGTTGGCGGTAGCCCAGCGAATTCACGCCGATGATATAGCTGCCAACAGGCGCATGGGAGAGTTGGGGGCGGCACTCATTGGCCCTTCCAGCGCTGTCCTGACCCACTGTAACGCGGGGGCTCTGGCCACAGGGGGCTACGGCACCGCCCTGGGTGTAATACGCGCCGGTGTTACTCAGGGTCGAATCGCCCAGGTCTACGCCGACGAGACCCGGCCCTGGTTGCAGGGGTCGCGACTCACCGCGTGGGAGCTGGCCCAAGATAATATCCCGGTGTCACTGATTGCCGATGGCGCAGCAGCCTGGCTAATGAAGCAAGGACAGATTCAGTGGGTCATCGTGGGCTCAGATCGCATTGCCGCCAATGGTGATGTGGCCAACAAGATTGGCACTTACTCGACAGCAGTGTCAGCCCATCACCACGGGGTGCGGTTCATGGTGGTGGCCCCTTCCACCACGGTGGATATGGAGACTGCCAGTGGTGACGGGATACCCATCGAAACCCGGGCCGAGGATGAGCTACTTTGCATAGGCGGTAAACGGGTGGCACCAGCCCAGGTGAGTGCGTGGAATCCGGTGTTCGACATTACCCCTGCCGAACTGATCGATGTCATCGTGACCGAAAAGGGGGTGGTCGAACGGCCTGACCGCAATGGCATCACCAGGATGATGGATGCCTGAGCGACTTTCAGATAAATCCAACCGCAAATAGGTCTTAACCGCCAAGACGCCAAGCTCGCCAAGATTTCCTCCTCTGTTTCTTGGTGTCGGTTCAAACGTCTGCGTATATCAGTAACGCATCTCGCGCATCCTGGGACACCCACAAATTTTCCCATGGTTCCGTATGAGAGGGCGTTAATTAATGCGGTGACGGGCCAATTTGTGGTAAAATTTAGCTTCTTTGGTGCCGTGTTGTGCGGCTTTTTTGGACTGGCCATAAAAAGGCCTTTTTTTGTGGTACTTAAACAACTTGTGGTACTGGCGGCGTGCAGGTCACGACGTCTCCCAAAGCCCCTCGGCGGTAACTTCTGGGTCCCCGCGTAAAATAAATAATGGAATCGTTCGCAAAAGAGACTATTCCTGCCAATCTCGAACAGGAGATGCGGCAGTCCTATCTGGATTACGCCATGAGCGTGATCGTAGGGCGCGCATTGCCGGATGTTCGGGACGGCCTTAAACCTGTTCATCGGCGAGTGTTATACGCCATGACAGTGTTGGGAAATGAATGGAACAAGCCCTATAAAAAATCTGCTCGTGTGGTCGGTGATGTTATTGGTAAATATCACCCCCACGGAGATACTGCGGTCTATGACACCATCGTGCGCATGGTGCAGACATTTTCATTGCGTTACCCCCTTATAGACGGTCAGGGCAACTTTGGGTCGGTAGACGGTGATGCGCCGGCAGCCATGCGTTACACCGAAATACGCTTAGCACGGGTGGCCCACGAGTTGCTGTCGGATATTGATCGTGAGACCGTCGATTTTGGTCCCAACTATGATGAGACCGAAATTCAACCCTTGGTCTTGCCGACCCTGATTCCCAATCTCCTGGTCAACGGATCTTCCGGTATCGCGGTGGGGATGGCGACCAATATTCCACCGCATAACCTGCGTGAAGTGACCGATGCCTGTTTGGCGTTAATCGACAATGAAGACGCCAGTGTTGAAGATTTAATGCAACACGTTCCCGGTCCTGATTTCCCCACCGCTGGCATCATCTATGGCAGTGCAGGCATCCGTGAGGCCTATCGAACCGGACGTGGCCGGATAAAAATACGCGCCCGTGCCGAGATTGAGCACGATGAAAAGAAGGGTCGGCAAACCATCATCGTTTCCGAGTTGCCTTATCAGGTCAACAAGGCACGTCTGATGGAAAAGATTGCTGAACTGGTCAAGCAAAAGAAAGTAGAGGGTATTAGTGAGCTGCGGGACGAGTCTGATAAGGATGGCATGCGCATGGTCATCGAGCTTCGACG
>DRJZ01000154.1 GCA_011052015.1 Acidiferrobacteraceae bacterium
ACTCTGAATGTTTTATCAATCTGTATTTTTTTTGCCGCTGTTGAGATGGTGCATATCTGGTTGATATATTCTTCCCCAAATATTTTTGAAATACGCTTTATATTTTTAGGCACTACACCGCTGACATCATGCCATTTGCATTCATACAGGTTTAGCAGATTTCCTTCGGGAATGAGGAAATCCACCTCCCGCCCGTCCTTATCCCGGAAATAATAGATTTCATCCGCCTTGCCCTGATTATGCAGGCTGCGTAACAGCTGTCCCAAGGCGCAGGTTTCAAAAAATGCGCCAAGAAGTGGGTTGTTCTTTAAGGCATCCACCGATTGAATGTTTGCCAGGTAACACAACAAACCTGTATCAAGAAAATATAATTTTGGGGATTTAATAATCCTTTTGCCGAAGTTTCTATAATAAGATTTCAATAGATATATAATATTTGACGCCTCCAAAACACCAACCCAGCTTTTAATGGTATGGGTGCTGACCCCCACTTCAGTGGCGATTCTGCTCATGGAAAAAATTTGTCCCGAACGTACAGCCAGTAACCGCATGAACTGGTCAAATTCACGTACATGGCGGATGTTGATGAGCTGCCGCACGTCCCGTTCAATGTAGGTGGCAACATAGTCACCAAAAAAACGGTAGGGTTCAAGGTTGTGTTCGTAAATTTCAGGGTAACCGCCCTTTATTATCCATTCCAGGATTTGCCCCCCATCCAGGCTGGATTGGAAGTGGTTTGCCAGCTCCCTGGTCGATAGTGTATGCAGATTCAGTATGGCTACGCGACCTGCAAGGCTTTCTGAGACACCCTTCATTAAGGAAAATTTTTGTGAGCCTGTCATGACAAATTGACCGGTCTTGTGCCGGTGCCGGTCAATTTGAATCTTGATATGCCGCAATAGCTCAGGGGCATACTGTACTTCATCAATCACCAACGGCGTGCCGTGAGAATCAAGAAAGAAACCGCCATTCTCGCTTGCTTGTCTGGCTTCAAGGGGGACGTCCAGACTCACATAGCGATGGTTAGGGAATAGTCGATTAAGCAGGCTGGATTTGCCTGTTTGACGGGCACCCGTCAGGAGCAATGCAGGGCGTTCTGCATGGGTCGTTTTTACCAGAGTAGAAATAGCCCTTTCGATCCACATACTCCGGATAATATGAAGTTATACTTCATATTTGTCAATATATGCCGGGTCCGTTGAAGGTAGGTACGAGGGGCGGGACGATTGTCCTCGTATCTCGCCCCTCGTACCTGTCTTTTTTATGCTACCCGACGTGATGTGCTGCGGCCCGCATTTAATCGGGAGCCCTTGAGCTTGATGCCCCGAACCGGCCTGGAGGGGTCAGTTCGCCTGTGATCCGATGTGACAAAGAATCGCATGATGTCTTCCAGGCTAGAGGCCTCTTTTTCCAGCATCTTGGCAGTCACTGACGTCTCCTCAACAAGGGCCGCATTATTCTGCGTAATCTGGTCAATTTCCGTAATCGCCTGGTTGACCTGGTTGATCCCCTTCATCTGCTCATCAGAAGCGTCGGAAATTTCCGAGACAATATCCGCAACTTTTCTTACACCCCCGAGAATTTCAGAGAGGGTTTCACCGGACGTGTCCACCAATTCAGAACCGATTTTCACTTTCTCCACGGAAGTTTCAATTAGTTTTTTGATTTCCTTTGCCGCCTCAGCGCTACGCTGAGCGAGGTTCCTCACCTCACCGGCTACTACCGCGAAACCACGCCCCTGTTCACCGGCCCGAGCTGCCTCAACGGCCGCATTGAGGGCCAGCAGGTTGGTCTGAAAGGCGATTTCATTGATCACATTAATAATTGACGAGATCTTTCCCGAGGACTCGTTGATCATGCTCATGGCGCCCATGGTTTCCGAAATCACCGTGCCCCCTTGCCGCGCCTCTTCGTTAGTCGCGCCGACCTGGACGTTGGCGCGGCGGATGTTTTTACTATTGTGCTGTAGTGCTGATGTCATCTCTTCCATTGAGGATGCCGTCTCCTCCAATGAAGAGGCCTGTTCCTCGGTGCGTTGGGCAAGGTCGGTGCTGCCCCTGGAAATTTCCTTGCTGCCTGACCCTACAGATCCTGCTGAAGCGCGGACATCTCTTACAACCTCGCCGAGATTCCCTGTCATATTCATCAATGCACGTTGCACCATACCCACTTCATCACAAGAAGTGACTTTAATGTCCTGGTTAAAAATACCCGCCGAAACACCTTGGGTTATCTTGACCACCTCACCCAGCCGCCGTGAAAGACTGTGAACAATCAAAAAGACGATAATCCCCGCGACGGCAATACCCAACATCAGGCTGACGAGGACAATAGTCTGGGTGCGTTCATAATGCTGCGCAGCCGCGCCATATTTTTGTTTCGCAATCTCTAATTGGAGATTGACCAGTTTGGAGAGTTTTTCTGACACTGGGTCAATGGCGGGATAAAGCCTATCGATGGTAAAGGTGCTTAACTGTTCATAATTTTGGGTTTGCATGATGTTGCGTAGGTCTTTGACCGCATCGTCTGCGTTGGAAAGCAATGGCTTTATCTCGGAGACAAGCCGTTGTTCCTCTTCGACCCGATATGTTCCAAGATAGTCTGACCATTTTTGATGGATCGTTTTTTGGGCATCAGCAAGATTTTTCACTCCTTGGGCCCAGTCAATGTTGCCGTTACGCACCTGGCGAGAGGTGTTGACAATATTGATCGCATACATATCAGCAATAATCTTGAGTTGTTCCAGGGGGACGACACGGTCCTGATAAACGGTATTCAGCGCCTCATTGGAACGCTTCATGCCGTCAAGCCCCATCATCCCGGCACCTGCCCCCACTGATGCAAGCAGCAACATGCTGGTAAGCAGCTGGGCGCGGATGCTGTTGGGTTTTAACCGATGCCATACACTCAGGACGCCCTTGCGAACAATCCTGCCTTCCTTGATCATCAGGTGACGGGCCTTACCTGCGCGCATCTGCGTATAAAGTTCGTTTGCCCCGCGAATCTCCGCCGGGGCCGGTTTGGTGCGATGGGAGGTATAACCAATGATTTTGCCTCGCTCCCAGATAGGATTGGCGTTGGCCTTGACCCAGTAATAATCTCCATTCTTGCAGCGATTTTTGACCAGCGCCTGCCAAGCCTTGCCCTGTTTGAGGGTATTCCAGAGGTCGGCAAAGGCCTCGGGGGGCATATCCGAGTGGCGTACAACGTTATGCGCCTTGCCGATCAGTTCTTCTTCAGCAAAACCCGATATTCTGATAAAGGTCTTGTTGACATAGGTGATACGCCCCTTGAGGTCGGTCTTGGACAGGACCACATCACCGTCTTGCAACACCACCTCATTATTGGTCACTGGCTTGTTGATTTTCATGCGTAATACTCCATTATTATGCGAGTTACTGTTATGCGCCCTGGAGATAATGCAGAGGTTCCCTTACTATTAATTCTCGCGTCTCGAACCTCGTGCCTTGTTTATTTTTGCGTCTACCTATACTTGGCGAGCCCCAGTTTCTACCGGGGCCTCGGGATGACGATTTGCTAATGTACCGCATCTGTTTCCAGGGTCGACAATTCGTCGGTGTTCAACATCTTGTCGGTGTCGAGAAGCATGACCATCTGGTCATTAACGGTGGCGATGCCGTTGAGAAAGTCGGTATTGACCTCAATAGTCGCCCCAAAGTCCGGGCTGGGTTTAATGTCTGCGTGTTTAATGTCAAGGACATCCGATACCGCATCGGCGACGATGCCAATGATACGGTTGCCGTTCTCATTTTTGACGGACATGACGATTATCACCGTGATGGGTGTGTGATCAATTTTCTCCAGATTGAACCAGGCCCTAAGATCGATGATAGGGACGATGACGCCGCGCAGGTTGAGCACCCCCTGGACATAGACCGGGGCGTTGGGGACCTGCGTGACCGGGACCCAACCCTTGATCTCCTGGACCCTGAGGATATCTACCCCGTAGGATTCGTCGGCCAGGGTGAAGGTCAGAAACTGAGCCCCTTCGCTTTGGTCCGTCGCCGCGTTTGCGGCCGACTCATCGTAACTGATATGGGTTGCTGTCATCACATTACTCCGTTGCGTGTATGGGCCGTTGCCTTAAAATTCATCCCAGCCCTGGTCGTCGTCGGTGCCCGTTTTGGCGAGTTTGGGTGGCTGTAGGGTGGTGACCTTGGCCTTCGGGCCGGTACGAGCCTTGGTGGCCACTTGCCCATCCTGATGCACTTCGGCCATCTTGGGCCTGGGTTTTGCCGAGCCCGAGCCGCTATCATTTATCCTAAAGAAGCTCACCACCTCATTGAGAGATTGGGCCTGCTCTTCCATGGACTTGGCGGCGGATGCCGCCTCTTCCACCAGGGCGGCATTTTGCTGTGTCATTTCATCCATCTGCATGACGGCCTTGTTGACCTGCTCGATGCCTGACGATTGTTCCTGGCTGGCGGTGGAGATTTCAGACACGATGTCGGAAACCTTTTTGACCCCGGTGACGATTTCTTCCAGGGTCTTGCCGGATTCATCCACCAGATCGGAACCCGCTTTCACCTTCTCCACCGAGTCGTTGATCAGCTCCTTGATCTCCTTGGCGGCCTCGGCGCTGCGTTGGGCCAGATTCCTCACTTCGGTGGCGACCACCGCAAAACCCCGGCCCTGTTCACCGGCCCGGGCCGCTTCCACTGCAGCGTTCAGGGCCAACAGATTAGTTTGGAACGCAATCTCGTCGATGACGCTGATAATATCGGCGATCTTGTCGCTGGAGGCGTTGATGCTGCCCATGGCCTCGACTGCCTTGGCTACCACGAATCCGCCTTTTTCGGCCTGCTCCTTTGCCGCCGTGGCCAGTTGATTGGCCTGTCTGGCATTGTCCGCATTCTGCTTTACCGTGGAGGTCATCTCTTCCATGCTCGACGCGGTCTCTTCCAGTGAAGAGGCCTGTTCCTCGGTACGTTGAGACAGTTCGATATTGCCGTTGCTGATCTCGCCGGCTGCGGTGAGGATGGACTGGGTGCCATCCCGCACCTGGGTGACGATGGACGACAGATTGTCCGCCATCTGATTCATGTCACTGAGCATTACGCCCAGTTCATCATTGGATGTCGATTTGGCCCGGATGACGAGATCACCGTCGGCGATTTCCTTCAACCCACTGGCCGCCTCACGCACCGGACGGGTGATCATGCGCACGATGAAAAAGGAGACCACAATGGCGATGAGCACGGCGATGATGCCAAGCACCATCATGAACTGCTTCAGACTTTGGCCGGTATCCGTTGCCAGTTTGATATCGGTTGCGGCGAGTTTGTTCTGATTCACCACCATGGCGGTGAGAGTTTCTTTGATTTTGGCCGCTCGTGGTGCGGCCTTGGCGCTGAGCCAGTAGTTGGCCATGTTCCATTGCTCGTCACTGCGGATAGCAAACATCTTTTCTGGAAGGTCCTTGAACTTCCCCCGCGCCTGAGCCAGTTTTTTAAATGCAGTGCTTTGGTCGCCGGTGAGCAAATAGGCTGCGCTACTCAGGTCGGCAAAACGTTTCTCGTTTTTGCTCCAGAATCCCTGAAAGTTCTTGTGGAACTTGTCGTCACCGGTCAGCAGGAAGGCGCGTATATTGGCCAGGGACAGTCCCATGGTGCCGCGCACATCGGCCATCATGCCGAACAGGGCCTTGCGCTCGGGGGTGGAGGCCTGCTGGACCTCCAGGTCGATCATGCGGGTGATCTTGGCAATGATGACCTTGGCCTGGGGGGCCGCCTCCTCGATCAGGATCTTGGTGGCCGGGGTATCGTCTACTGTGCCGCTGATGGCCTCGATCTTCTTCTGGGCCTGTTTAAATTCAACCAGGACGCCCTTCATTTCCTGCAGGCGTTTGACGTTTTCCGGATTGGTCCAGTTCTCAGAGTAGCCTTCGAGCTTCTCAAAGGATCCATCGATTTGTTTCCAGGCCATGACGCGTTCTTTTTTGAACTTGTCCTTGTGCAGGAGCATCCACCCGCGCAGTGCCGCCAGGGAATGATTGATACCGTTCAACAGATTGGTCGAGGTCAGTACTGTGGGGGTGCGTAGCCCAAACACCCGGTCATTGATTGCCTGATTGGAGCTGATCCGGGCCAGGGTCATCACCACCGTAGCGACGATGATAATAGCCAGGATAGCAAAGCCTCCGGATATCTTTTTACCCACTCCTAGATTCGTTAACCATTTCATTTCACTAACCCTCTTGTTGTTGAAGACCCGCTATTGCGAGTACAGGACGACCTATTTGCATGGGCCCCATCCGGCCATACCCTACTTTCGCGATATGGCGGAGTTTTTTAGAGTCCCCTTTGAGAATGCAGGGGCAGCTAAACAGCCCTGGGTGTTTATTGCTGACTCGCACCCAACAAGTGGGCGAGCCCCGGCAGCAGGGTCCGTTCTCTACTAACAGGGGTAGCGGCCCCAGGGGGCTAAAACTTGAGTAAAAAGTGAACTAATTTTAAGGGTATTGGGCCAGCTTCAGGACCCATCCATAGGGCGGGTTATTTTTATAATGAATTCAATAAGTTACGCTAATTCAGTTGACAGACGGCAGATGCTACAGGCCCGCCATGGAAGACAGTGTAGAATCCCAGCTTATCTGCGGTGAGGGTCGTGATTTTACGGTGACCTCGTGTTTTGATCAGGTTCGACGCTTGTCCCAGAATTGTTTTGTCAGCATCTCCATTTCCTGTGCCTGGCCGGTCATGGCGGCGCTGGTCTCCTCGCTGGTTTGAATGCCACGTATGCTAATAGTTGAGGCTTGCTGGATATTGATAATATTCTGGTTGATTTCCTGAGCGACGGTATCTTGCTCGTTCATGGCGGTGGCAATTTGGGCGCTCATGTCGTTAATGGTGGCCATGGCATCGGTGATGACATTCAGGGAATCGGCTGCTTCCTTGCCGCATGCCACGCTGTTATCGGCCTGGACCCGGCTCTTGTCCATGACTTCAACCGCCCTGCTGGTGCTGTTTTGCAGGTGTTCGATCATCGTCTGGATCTCACGCGTGGAGTCATGGGTGCGGGTGGCCAGGGTGCGGACCTCGTCGGCGACCACGGCAAAACCACGACCCTGCTCACCGGCGCGTGCTGCTTCGATAGCGGCGTTGAGCGCGAGAAGATTGGTTTGCTCGGCAATTTCGCCGATGACCTTGACCACACTGCTGATGTTTTCGCTATTTTCATTTAGTTCCTGGATGACCTTGCTGGCTTGCTCCACATCCTTTGCCAGACTGTGAATGGCGTCCACGGTGCGGTTGACGACCTGTTTGCTGTTGCTGGTTTCCGTGTTGGCCTGGGTGGCCGATTTTGCTGTGTGTTGGGCGCTGCTGGCGACTTCTCCAATACTGGCGGACATTTCCGTCATGGCGGTGGCAACCTGATCGGTTTCCAGATATTGATTATCGAAGCTGACCCGGTTCATCTCGATGGATGCCTGGAGTTTATCTGCATAGTTGGCAATGTCACTGGAGCTGCTCGCAATGCGGCCGACAATGCCGCCGGTCTCTGTTTCCAGATACTTCAGCGCCAGCATCACCTGCCCCGCCTCATCATGGCGGCCAGTGAAAATATGGCGGGCAATCGGGTTGTCAAAAATATCCTTGGCTTTGGTAAAGATCCGGCATAGGGGGCGTATCTCCAAATAGAGAAAAACCGAAGCGAGGGCAATGCCGGGTAGCAGGCTGAGCAATACCATTAATGGGCTTAGATCGCCACCGATGACGGGTACTGTCAGTGTGGCCAGTTGCATGAGTAAAAATGTGATAATCAGTTTGTAGCGGAACTTCAGGGGTGGGCGTTTCAGCCAACCGGGTAGTTTGCCGGCGTTAATGCGCGCATAGAGTTTTTCCGCCCGCCGGATTTCTTCGGGCTTGGCCTTGATGCGAACAGATTGATATTCGCTGATCTCACCGTTTTTTGTAATCGGGGTGACATAGGCATTGACCCAGTAGTGGTCGCCGTCTTTGCAACGGTTTTTGACGATACCCATCCAGGGTTGGCCGGATTTTATGGTGTTCCAGAGATCTTCATAGGCCGCAGGTGGCATATCAGGATGGCGCACTACATTGTGATTTTTGCCGAGCAGCTCATCCTTACTGAAGCCGCAGATATTGATGAATGCCGGGTTGGCGTAGGTGGTGGCGCCCTTCAGATCAGTGGTGGAAAGGATGTTGGTGCCATCGGCAAAGGTTTTTTCATTGTTGGTGATGGGTAGATTCTTCTTCATAATTCGACTCGCTAAACACCCGGTTTTGTAAAAATGGTCCGCAGATAACAGGGCTTTTGGTGGGTTTCCACCCATGTGTCTATTGTAACGGCCGCCAAACCCTATACTTTAAAAGGGTCACTACGGGTTTAATTACTGAGGGTGTATTCCCCATGGTTTGCCACATAATCTGTAGTGAAGGGTTTTTCAGTACCGTGTGCGCCTCCACTGCAATCATCGCGGCGGAGGTCGCCGCTCCTATAGGGTCTGGCACGGTAGTTGCGATAGCCGGGATATGTGCCTGAATTGCAAACGCCGCGCCCATGAGTAGCACCTTGCCACCACCGGACATCGGCGCCGCTATGGGTGGGCTGGATCCGGCGAAAGCCGCGCAATCAGTGGTTTCGCCGGCCCCCAACTCGGAATCGGCAAAGGGATTCTCGGCCGCCCTGGAGGGTTACCAAGCCGAGGCCCCGCCGCCGAAAGAAGTGGAGACAGGTCCAAGTATGGCCAGTGACGGCAAGGCTTTGCCGCCGCCGGTCCCAGGTGTGGAGGTCCAGGGGGTAGTCCCCAGTCTGGGCCTGGATATACGCATGCTGCTCGCCCAACAGACCCAAGTGATTTCCCTAGGTTCCCCCTCGGGCTCTACAATGCTGAATCCGGCCAGCCTGGTAGACGGGTCGGGGGCCGTAGCGGCAGGTCCTTGGCAGTCCCTGGCCGGTCAGGCGGCAAGGCCCGCGCCGTCATTCCTTAACGGGGCGGCGCTCTCCTCTACCGTTGCGGCCGGTAGCGGTGCTGAGGAGGCGCCGAATGCCCCGGCCCAGCCCGTGACCCAGCGATTGTTGGCCGCTTTGTTCCCGACCGAGGGTGCGCCGGTGCTGCCCAGCATCTCGTCAGAGCCTGCGTTGCCGAATCTGTTGACCCCAGCCACAGTGACTCTGGCCCCGGTTGGGATAAACATGCCCACCGAGGCAGGTAGCACCACGCCCATGCCGATGATTGCCCAGCCCCCAGCTATCGCCACACCTTTGAATCAGGCCGGGTGGGACCAGGCCTTGGGCAATCGGGTCATGTGGTTGGTCAATAACGGTGCGCAAACCGCGCAATTACAACTCAATCCGCCGGAACTGGGTCCCCTGGATATCCGTATCAGCATCAACCATGACCAGGCCTCCATTGTCTTTAATTCTCAATACGGTGCGGTCCGTGAGGCCCTGGATGCGGCCCTGCCCCGGCTGCGGGATTTTCTCCATGAACAAGGATTGACCCTGGTCCAGGCCGATGTCACCGATCATGGGTTGGCCAGGCAGGACGAAGGCGCGGGCCGCCAGCGCTATGGAGACGGTACCTTAGAGGGCTCGGGGGCCGATGACGAGGCATTGTGGATGGCGGATCTGGGCGGCCAGGCGCCACGTATGGGCGTTGGATTGCTCGATATCTACGTTTGACCGGACGCTGGATGACGGTTCAAGTAGGAGCGGTCCCCTGACCGCGATAATCGTGGCGAAGGCCGCCGCCCCTACAGGGTGGGTAAACAGTCACATTTGCGCTTATTCACCACAGGGGACACGGTGGACGCAGAGCAACACCCTCTTTTCCTCTGTAACCTCCGTGTCCTCCGTGGTGAAAGAGGTGTAATTTTGGTAGGGACCCTTTGTTTCTTGTCTCTTGAAACTTGTCCTATCTTCGATGTTGCAGGGCAGGTGGCCGACAGTTTAAAATAGGGGCATGAGTGATTGCCCTACAGGTGGGTCCGGTGTACGCCCTCGATCACGCCTTTAATTTTGATGACTGGGTGGATTTGGCCCGGGATGACGCAGCCGCCTTTGAGGCCAAGCGGATGGCCTGTATCGAGGCGGTGATCAGCCGCGCCAGTGAACCCAATCAACACCGCCTGCGTTGCCTGCAGTGGCGCATTGAAATGGAACGCCAGCGTACCCGCACCCCCTTGCAGGCCTGTCTGCGCCTGTCCGCCATGATGTGGGATTCGCTGCTGAACGACGGCTCGGGTCTCCATGGCGCCCTCGACAACCTGGCAGAGACCGCCATGGGCGGCACCACCCCATCTCCGCCCGCGGAGTCCTTGACCGGCGCCAGGATTTTATCCTTCCCCAGACGTCCTTAGGGAACCCTTGGAGTCAGCCAAATCCTCACATGCGCTTATTCACCACAGAGTTTCTTATGCCGCTGCGCGGCCGCAGATCTACAAGTGACAAGATTCTAAGCTAGCATATAAATCAATGACTTAG
>DRJZ01000155.1 GCA_011052015.1 Acidiferrobacteraceae bacterium
ACACGGCCTTGATTGAATCCCCCTCACCCCAACCCTCTCCCGGAGGTAGAGGGGGCTAGGCTTCAGAGCTACCCACAAATTTTTCCGAAGAGCCAGAAATTAAAAAGTCAAAATCCTTTGTTACTCGCTGTGAACCTAAGATGACAAGAGCCATACCGCCCACAAGAACTGGCGCTAGATTGTGGGCTTCGAATTTTTCGATAATCTGACCGACAACGTCTAAATATGTTTGTGGATCATATGTCATGGGTGGAAGGTATTTTTTTATTTGTTGATTTAACTGATTTGACTTTAGGGGGTGGTTTGAGTTGCCAGATTGCTTCCAAGTATTTGAAATTGGTTTCGACTCTAATGGCAGCTTTTAAGGATGCGACTCTTGCCTTTGCGCCCATGCGAGCAATGCGTGCTTTTTCGTTAGAAGACAAATTTTGGGCCCTTTTGAACTGTCCCTGGCGAATTACGGACTCATGCCGGGATCGGGGTTTGAAAAAGTCCCCGGCAGCGGCGTTGCCATGAAAAGTGATCGAGTAGTGCCTATTTTACCCGCATGCCAGGCTGGGCGCCTTCATCTGGCGCAAGTATCCAGAGTTCTTCGCCACCAGGACCAGCGGCCAGCACCATGCCTTCCGATACACCAAATCGCATCTTGCGCGGTGCCAGATTGGCCACCATCACCGTTAGTTTGCCTTCCAACTGTTCTGGTCGATAGGCCTGCTTGATACCGGCGAAGACATTGCGGGTGCCGTTACCGATGTCCAGGGTGAGTTGGAGTAGCTTGTCGGCGCCTTCGACATGTTCGGCTTTGATGATACGGGCAATGCGCAGATCGATTTTGGAAAAATCGTCGATGCCGATAGTGTCGGCGACAGGATCAATATTCTTGTCCTGGGTCGTTGCCTGTTGAGTAGGGGTGTTCGCTGCGTTGGCGTCTGTCATGGCTTTAACCTGTTTGGGGTCGATGCGGGTGGCGAGGTGTTCATAGGGGTTGATCTGGCAGCCGGTCAAAACCTGTTGACTATGAGACCACTCTAGTGGCTCTATATTTAAGAAGGTCTCCACCCGTTGTGCCAGTTGGGGCAATATAGGCTTTAAGTAAATCGTCAATAATCGGAACAGGTTGATGTTGCTGGTGCAAAGTTGCTGCAGACGGTAGGTTTGTTGCGGATCTTTGGCAAGTTCCCAGGGTTTGGTGGCATTGATGTACTCATTGGCCTGATCCGCCAGCGCCATGATTTTGCGCACTGCCTCGCTATAACGCCGTGTCTCATACAGCTCGGCAATGTCGTCAGCGGCCTGTTGCAGCGTAGTGACCAGGGTTTGACCCTCGGCATCAAATTCTTTGGCCAGACGACCCTCGAACTTTTTACTGATAAATCCGGCGCTGCGGCTGGCGATGTTGATGTACTTGCCGATGAGATTGCTGTTTACCCTGGCGATGAAATCGTCCAGGTTGAGGTCGATGTCCTCGGTGCGGTCGTTGAGCTTGGCGGCATAGTAGTAGCGCAGGTATTCCGGTGAAAGATGTTCGGCAAAACTGCTGGCAGTGATATAGGTGCCGCGTGATTTAGACATCTTTTGACCGTCAACGGTCAAAAAGCCATGCACATGCAATCGATCCGGCGTGCGGTAGTCGGCAAAGTGCAACACTGCGGGCCAGAACAGGGCATGGAAGTAGAGGATGTCTTTGCCAATGAAATGGTGCAGTTCGGCATCACTATCGGGTTTCCAGAAGGCATTAAAATCCAGGCCCTTGCGTTCGCACAGGTTCTTAAAGCTTGCCATGTAACCTATGGGGGCATCGAACCACACGTATAGGTATTTGCCTGGGGCGTCAGGGATCTCAAAGCCAAAATAGGGGGCGTCCCGGGAGATGTCCCAATCCCGCAGACCGGCCTCAAACCACTCCTCGAGTTTATTAATGGAATCAGATTGCAGTACCGTATCGCCGAGACGGGTTTTTTGTTGCATCCGTTTTCGCAGATAGTCTTCGGCCTCGCCGAGGCGAAAGAAGTGGTGTTCAGATTCCTTTAAAATCGGGGTGTCGCCTGATAGGGTAGAAACAGGATTGATTAAATCTGTGGGGTCATAGGTGGCACCGCAGACCTCGCAGGCATCGCCGTATTGATCGGCGGCATGGCAGCGGGGACACTCGCCGCGGATGAACCGATCCGACAAGAACATTTCTTTTTGCGGGTCGAAATATTGCTCGATGGTGCGGACCTCAATGAGCCCTGCGGCCTTCAACCGTCGATAGATGTCCTGGGTCAGTTCCCGATTTTCCTCCGAATGGGTGGAGTGATAGTTGTCGAACTGGATATGAAAGCTGTGAAAATCCGCTTGGTGCTCGGCCTGTACCCGCTGGATCAATGCCTCGGGGCTGACGCCCTCCTGTACGGCACGCAGCATGACCGGTGTGCCATGGGTGTCATCGCCGCAAACATAGTAACAATTGTGGCCACGCAGTCTTTGAAACCGGACCCATATATCGGTCTGGATAGTCTCCACCAGGTGGCCAAGATGGATGGGGCCATTGGCGTAGAGTAAGCCGCTGGTGACGAGGATTTTTCGAACTGCTTGAGTCATGGGGAATGTCGTTTTCTGTTAAAGGGTGTTTCTCTGAAAAAGAATATGATTGCCACGGACCTCGGTGCCCCCCTTGTAGGGTAGGCACGGAGCACGCAGAGGTGAAACTGACGTAGGTTCCAAAATTTAATTTACTCTGTGTCCTCCGTGCCTCCGTGGCAAAATATGTTTAAAAGATAAAACGCCAATTCAACTGTCCCCTTATTCCGGCCTACTTCGCTGGAGGGAGGGGTCATGGGCGAATGGCACTTAAACTTAAGCGAAAAACAGTCATTCCGGGCGCAACGAAGTGGAGACCCGGAATCCAGAGTGTTTAATTCATGTACTTTCTGGATTCCCGCCTTCGTGGGAATGACAGCATTTATTGCATCAAAGGGCTTAAGATAAGTGCCATTCGGGTCATGGGCCTATCGCTATGGGCTTGAAGCCGCAGCTAAAGGCGTTATCACCGCAGGGACGTAACGGTACCAGTTTTGTGGGTAGGGGGCTAGCCAGTTTGGTCGCTCTAATCACCGCAAACCACTGCGAATAAAGGCTTTTTCAATCCTGATGTTTTTGGTCAGCTATCCAATCATTGTATTAATTCATCGTCAACAGGGTGTCCTAATTTCGTTCAGGCGTATCTATCCATCATACGGACAAGCAGTTAGGGAGTGTGCGGATGCGCGAATATAATTTTGTATGTCCCTTTTCCCAATTGAGCACTGTCTCCAGGGCGACTTGGAAGCGTTCCGCCACGTCCGTTTGTCTCAGGCCACGTTCTAAGCGTTTTGTCCGGTATGGTCTCCCAGAGCCTCTAGGTTCTCTAATGCACCCTGGATTTGTGTAACTTCTCAATAACCCCGTGGATTCACTGAGGGATTGTAGCAGTCCCACGCACTAGATCGGGCAGATAAGGGATCGCGTTTTTTTGGGTCACC
>DRJZ01000156.1 GCA_011052015.1 Acidiferrobacteraceae bacterium
CATCGCCGCCGTCAGCGTCGTCTTGCCATGATCCACATGGCCAATCGTCCCCACATTGACGTGGGGCTTGGTTCTTTCAAATTTTTCTTTAGACATCAATCATCTCCTAATTCATTCAGAGAAAAGAGGACCCACAACATCCTTTTCACACTTTTCTTTACTCTTTAACTCTTTCTTGCTAGCTCGCCTTTTTTATTACGGACTCCGCAATATTATTTGGCGCAGGTGCATATTTCTTAAATTCCATGGTGTAGTTGGCACGGCCCTGGGTGGCAGAGCGCAACGAGGTGGCATAGCCAAACATCTCCGCTAGAGGCACTTCGGCGCGAATGACCTTACCCGCCGGGGCATCTTCCATGCCCTGAATGAGACCGCGACGCGAACTGAGGTCGCCGTTAACCGGACCCATATATTCTTCTGGAGTCACGACCTCGACCGCCATAATGGGTTCCAACAATACCGGGTTGGCCTTCTGAGTGCCTTCACGGAAGGCCAGACTGCCGGCGGTCTTAAACGCATATTCAGAGGAATCCACGTCATGGTAAGAGCCGTCATATAAGGTCACCTTAACGTCCACGACCGGGTAACCCGCCTGAATGCCAGACCCCATAGTCGCAACGATGCCCTTCTCCACTGCCGGAATATATTCCCGTGGTACATTGCCACCTTTAATCGCGTCTACAAATTCAAAGCCTGCGCCGCGTTCCTGAGGCTCGATCTTAAGATAGACGTGTCCATACTGACCCTTACCACCGGTCTGTTTGGAGAATTTGTGTTCTTGGTTGACAGCTTCTTTGATGGTTTCGCGATAGGCCACCTGGGGTTTGCCTACGTTGGCCTCGACACCGAACTCACGCTTCATGCGGTCAACGATAATGTCCAGATGCAATTCGCCCATACCGGAGATAATGGTCTGTCCGGACTCCTCGTCCGTCCTGACACGAAATGAGGGGTCTTCCTGAGCCAATTTAGACAGGGCCACACCCATCTTCTCCTGATCGACCTTGGTCTTGGGTTCCACCGCCTGAGAAATCACCGGCTCCGGAAATTCCATACGCTCAAGGGTAATAATGGCCTTGGTGTCACATAGGGTATCCCCGGTGGTGACATCCTTGAGACCCACTGCAGCGGCAATATCGCCGGCGCGCACTTCTTTAATCTCTTCACGGGAATTGGAATGCATCTGCAAAATACGGCCGATGCGTTCCTTCTTGTGACGCACCGGATTATAAATGCTGTCCCCAGACTTCAGGACCCCCGAATACACCCGAAAGAACACCAACTGGCCCACAAAGGGATCGGTGGCGATTTTAAAGGCCAGAGCAGCAAAAGGTCCTTTGTCGCTGGAAGGGCGCTCGGCCTCAGTCTCGTCCTTGTCATCAAGGATACCCCTAATAGGGGGCACATCAATAGGGGACGGCATATAATTGATGATCCCGTCCAACATGGCCTGGACACCCTTATTTTTGAACGCAGAACCACACATAACGCAGACAATCTCATTGTGCAGCGTGCGCAGGCGTAACCCCGTCTTGATATCTTCTTCTGACAGGCTGTCGACCTCAATATATTTATCCATCAACTCTTCGCTGGCCTCGGCCGCAGCCTCCACTATTTTTTCACGTAAGGCCTTGGCTTGATCCAGGAGTTCGGCGGGGATGTCACGTTCCTCGAATTTGATACCCTTATTCTCATCTTCCCAGTAAATAGCCTTCATTTTGACCAGGTCGATCACACCCTCGAAGCCCTCTTCGGCACCGATAGGCAGCTGAAGGGGAACGGCGTTGGCGCCCAGACGGGTCTTGAGCTGATCCACCACGCGCAGAAAATCGGCGCCGGCCCGGTCCATTTTATTGACAAAGGCCATGCGCGGCACACCATACTTATTGGCCTGGCGCCACACCGTCTCGGACTGGGGCTCTACACCGCCCACCGCACAAAATACTGCGCAGGCGCCATCAAGCACCCGCAAGGAACGTTCCACCTCAATGGTGAAGTCCACGTGCCCCGGAGTATCGATGATATTAATCCGGTGCTCCTCATAACTTTCATCCATGCCCTTCCAAAAACAGGTGGTAGCCGCAGAGGTAATGGTAATACCACGTTCTTGTTCCTGCTCCATCCAGTCCATCACCGCAGCACCATCATGGACTTCACCAATCTTGTGGGAGACACCGGTATAGAACAGGATGCGCTCGGTGGTCGTAGTCTTACCCGCATCAATGTGGGCCATGATGCCGATGTTACGATAGCGCTCAATAGGGGTAGTGCGTGCCACGATAGTTACCTAAATTCTATATAGACTGACAGGTTAAAACCGGAAATGAGAGAAGGCCTTGTTGGCCTCCGCCATACGATGTACATCTTCGCGTTTCTTGGCCGCACCACCGCGGTTTTCGGCGGCATCAAGTAGCTCATGGGCCAAACGTTGGGTCATGGATTTTTCATTGCGCTTGCGGGCAGCATCGGTAATCCAGCGCATAGCCAGGGCGGTACGTCGAATCGGACGCACTTCAACCGGCACCTGATAAGTAGCCCCACCCACACGGCGGCTTTTGACCTCTACCTGGGGCCGCACGTTATCCAAAGCGTCATTAAAGACCTCCAGCGGATCGTTCTTGCTACGCTCGGCAATGATGTCGAGTGCACCATACATGATACGCTCGGCCACAGACTTCTTGCCATCGAACATGATCACGTTGACGAACTTGGCCACAACCTGATTCCCAAACTTGGGATCAGGCAGTATTTCGCGCTTTGGAATTTCTCTTCTTCTGGACATGGGTCCCGTTCGTTTCCGAATTGTTAAGTCTCAATAAGAAAAAACGCCGCACAGCCATAACCGTGCGGCCTGTATACCCTATCTTATGAACTCGCGATTTGTTTTCGCAGGTTCCGGTAACACGGACTATGTCACCACCTTCTCACACCTAGCTCACACTCAAATCGAGTGAAAAGCGAAAAACTTAAAGCTTGGTCTCGCTTTCCGGCCTCGGGTTGCCCCCCGCTACCCAAAATAGACTGTCCCTGCCGACTGTGCCACAACCTACCGGCATGGCCGACAACCACTCTTGTAAACGAGATGGCCCGAAGCCGTCCCAGTCTAGACCTTGGGAACCCTCTAGGTCTTGGGCCGTTTGGCGCCGTACTTAGACCGGCCCTGGCGACGACTGCTCACACCGGTGGTGTCGAGCGAACCACGCACCGTGTGATAACGCACACCGGGCAAATCCTTTACACGCCCGCCGCGGATGAGTACCACGGAGTGTTCCTGTAAATTATGGCCTTCACCACCGATGTAACTGGTGACCTCAAAACCATTGGTCAACCTGACGCGGGCGACCTTTCGCAACGCCGAATTAGGCTTTTTCGGGGTTGTGGTATAGACACGTACGCACACCCCACGCCGCTGCGGGCAATTTTGCAAAGCAGGCACAGCACTCTTTTTGACCTGCCTCTTACGCGGCTTTCTGACCAGCTGATTGATCGTCGGCATTCACTATTCCCAATTTCTTAGACCCAAAACAGACGACAGGCCGGACGACCCAGCCTGTCGAAAAGAGCGGCGATTCTAGGCATAGGACCCCTGTCTGTCAAGGCCCATCTAAAATCAGCGCACCACCTCAGAGCTGAGACGACCCCGCTATCCTCAGCCACTGGCAACAACTGCGCCCTTTTCACCCCCACTACCACCGAGTAATTGCTCCAGTTCATTGGCCTTATCGGCGTCCTCCTGGCGCTTGCGGCGGCGTTCCTCGTGATAGGCCAGGCCTGTACCCGCCGGGATCAGACGGCCCACAATGACGTTCTCCTTCAGCCCCCGCAGGCGATCTTGCTTGCCATTAATGGCCGCCTCGGTGAGCACCCGGGTAGTCTCCTGAAACGAGGCTGCAGAAATAAAGGATTCCGTGGTCAGGGAGGCCTTGGTGATGCCCAGCAACATACGACTATAGGTGGCCGGTTTCTTACCCTCAGCCTCTATACGCTCGTTCTCCCCTAGCAATCTTGCCCGTTCAACCTGTTCCCCTGGTAAAAATGGGGTATCACCTGGGTCATTGATCTGTGCCTTACGTAACATCTGGCGAATAATGACCTCGATATGCTTATCGTTGATCTTCACACCCTGGAGTCGGTAGACATCCTGAACCTCTTCGACGATGTAGTTTTCAAGGGCCTCCACACCGAGCAGATCGAGGATATCCGATGCTACCGGCGCACCTTCAACCACCACTTCACCCCGTTCCACAGTCTCACCTTCGTAGACCGTAATCTGACGAAGCTTGCTAATCAGAGATTCGTGGGACTCACCGTCTGCGTCGGTAATCACCAGGCGATGCTTGCCTTTGGTCTCTTTGCCGAAGGACACCAGGCCAGAGGTGCTGGCAAGAATGGCGGGTTCCTTGGGCTTACGGGCCTCAAACAATTCCGCCACCCGGGGTAAACCACCGGTAATATCACGGGTCTTGGTAGACTCTTGTGGCATACGGGCCAATACGTCACCACTGATGACCTTGGCGCCATCGGCCACCACCACCACCACACCTGGGGGCATTTGGTAGCGAGCCGGAATATCGGTCTTGGCCAACTTCAATTCCTTACCTTTGCCATCCACTAAGTTAATAGCCGGCTTCATATCGCTGGCGACGCCACGGCGTTGCCCGGGGTCCAGGACCACGTAGCTGGTCAGACCCGTGAGCTCATCGGTCTGCTCATTCACGGTCATCCCATCGACCATATCGGTAAAGGTTACCTTACCCGCCACCTCGGTGATGATAGGATGGGTATGGGGATCCCAATTGGCCACCACTTGGCCGGCCTTCACCGCACTGCCGTCGGTGACGGTCAGTACCGCGCCATAGGGAATCTTATGGCGCTCACGGGCCACACCGTGCTTATCCTGCACCACCAACTCACCTGAGCGCGTCACTACCACATATTTACCGGCGGCATGTTTGATCAACCGCATATTTTCCAGCCGCACCTTACCGCTATTTTTGGTTTCCACATTGCTGACGGTGGCGGCCCGGGATGCGGCGCCACCAATGTGGAATGTACGCATAGTGAGCTGGGTACCGGGTTCGCCAATACTCTGGGCGGCGATGACACCCACTGCCTCACCCGGATTGATGCGGTGACCACGACCCAGGTCGCGACCGTAACACTGGGCACACAGGCCATAACGGGTCTCACAGGTCACTGCCGAGCGCACCTGCACCTGCTCGATATTGGCCGCTTCAATGGTAGCAACTGAAGACTCGTCAAAGAGTTCGCCATCGGTAACCATCACACTCTTATCCACCGGATTGATCACATCGCCCACGGCGACCCGGCCGAGGATGCGATCACCCAGGGGAATCACGATCTCGCCACCCTGGACCAGGGCAGCCTTGGTCACACCCAGCTTGGTGCCACAATCGACCTCAGTCACCACCAGATCCTGGCACACATCGACCAGGCGCCGGGTTAGATAACCCGAATTGGCAGTCTTGAGTGCAGTATCGGCCAAACCCTTACGGGCGCCATGGGTGGAAATAAAGTACTGCAAGACATTGAGGCCTTCGCGAAAATTTGCGGTAATCGGTGTCGGTATAATGGAGCCATCGGGTTTGGCCATCAGGCCACGCATGCCCGCCAACTGGCGAATCTGGGCATGACTACCACGGGCGCCGGAGTCGGCCATGATGTAAATGGAGTTAAAGGACGCCTGCTTGACCTTCTTACCGTCGGTGCCAATGACTTCTTCACTGCCCAACTCGTCCATCATCGCCCCCGCCACCTTTTCAGCGGTACGGGTCCAGATATCAACGACCTTATTGTAGCGTTCACCCTCAGTAAGCAGTCCCGAGCTGAATTGCTGTTGAATACCCTTAACCTCGTCTTCGGAGGCGGCGAGGATGGTCTTCTTGCTAGAGGGGATCACCATATCGTCGATGCCGACAGATACACCCGAGCGCGTTGCGTAACTAAAACCTGTATACATCAACTGGTCAGCAAAGATGACCGTCTCCTTGAGACCGACATCTCGATAACAAATATTGAGAACCTCGGAAATCATCTTCTTGGTCATAACTCGATTGATGGTCTCAAAGGACATGCCAACAGGCAGGATCTCTGACAACAAGGCTCGACCCACGGTGGTATCATAGACCTTATTGCTCGTTTCCTTTTCACCCTTGTCATTTTCCAACTCTTCGCGGATGCGCACTTTAATACTGGCGTGCAAAGTGACATCACCATTTTCATAGGCGCGATGTACCTCATCCACATCCACAAGCAACATACCATTACCTTTGGCGGCAGCATTTTTGCGAGTCAAATAGTACAGCCCCAACACGATATCCTGGGAAGGCACGATAATCGGCTCGCCGTTGGCCGGTGACAGCACGTTGTTGGTGGACATCATCAGAGCTCGCGCCTCAAGCTGAGCCTCCACCGACAGTGGTACATGCACCGCCATCTGGTCGCCGTCAAAGTCTGCGTTATAGGGCGCGCACACCAGGGGGTGCAACTGAATGGCTTTACCTTCGATCAATACCGGCTCAAAGGCCTGTATGCCCAAACGATGCAAAGTAGGGGCGCGATTGAGCATGATGGGGTGCTCACGAATAACCTCTTCGAGAATATCCCACACCTCGGTGCTTTCTTGTTCCACCATCTTCTTGGCCTGCTTAATGGTCGTCGCCATACCCCGCAGCTCAAGCTTGCTGAAAATAAAGGGTTTAAAAAGCTCCAGGGCCATCTTTTTCGGCAGGCCGCACTGATGTAGTTTAAGTGTAGGACCCACCACGATGACGGAACGGCCTGAATAGTCGACACGTTTTCCCAACAAATTCTGGCGGAATCGTCCTTGCTTGCCTTTGATCATATCGGCCAGGGATTTCAACTGGCGCCTGTTAGCGCCGGTAATGGCCTTGCCCCGGCGACCATTATCGAGCAGGGCATCCACCGCTTCTTGCAGCATACGCTTTTCGTTACGCACAATGATATCGGGGGCATTGAGATCCAAAAGACGCTTGAGGCGATTATTTCGATTGATAACTCGCCGGTACAAGTCATTGAGATCAGAGGTAGCAAACCGACCACCGTCCAGGGGCACCAACGGCCTTAAGTCCGGGGGCAATACCGGCAATAGTTCCATCACCATCCACTCTGGCTTGTTACCAGAATAGATGAAGGCTTCCACAACCTTGAGGCGCTTGGTCAATTTTTTAATCTTGGTCTCTGAGCTGGTGGCTGCCAGTTCTTCGCGCAACGTGGCGGCATCTTCTTTGAGATCAATAGACTTTAATAAAGCACGAATTGCCTCGGCACCCATACGGGCATCAAACTCATCGCCGTATTGTTCCACTGCGTCCAAATGGGTTTCCTCACTGAGGAGTGTGCGACGTTCAAGTGGGGTCATGCCTTCATCAACGACCACATAGGCTTCGAAATACAGCACGCGCTCAATTTCACGTACCGTCATATCCAGCAACAGGCCCAGGCGTGACGGTAGAGATTTCAAGAACCATATGTGGGCCACCGGGCTGGCGAGATCGATATGCCCCATGCGCTCACGACGCACCTTGGACAAGGTCACTTCTACGCCACATTTTTCGCAGATCACGCCACGGTGCTTGAGCCGCTTGTATTTACCACACAAGCACTCATAGTCATTAATGGGGCCAAACAACTTGGCGCAAAACAAACCGTCACGTTCTGGCTTAAAGGTTCGATAGTTGATGGTCTCGGGTTTTTTTACTTCCCCAAAGGACCATGACCGAACCTTTTCCGGCGAGGCGATTCCAACACGGATGGAATCAAAGTCCTCGTTCTTTTTTGACTGCTTGAAAAGATTGAAAAGATCTCTCAAGGTCTTACCTCCTCGCTAGAATGGTTGCCCAACACAGGCAACCCTGATTCGTGATTACACAAACTCTATCGATCATCACCGATGCCATGGTGTAACCGTTAGCGCTTGTCATGTTTCAACTCAATATCAAGCCCCAAGGAACGAATTTCCTTGACCAGAACATTAAATGATTCTGGCATGCCGGCCTCCATGGCATGATGACCCTTAACGATGTTTTCATACATCTTGGTTCGCCCGGCGACGTCATCTGATTTCACCGTAAGCATTTCTTGCAGGGTATAGGCGGCACCATAGGCCTCAAGCGCCCACACTTCCATTTCCCCAAATCGTTGACCACCAAACTGGGCCTTACCGCCCAAGGGCTGTTGCGTCACCAGACTATAAGGGCCCGTGGAGCGAGCATGCATCTTGTCATCAACCAAATGATTGAGCTTGAGCATGTACATATAACCCACGGTGACGGGTCGATCAAAGGGCTTGCCAGTACGGCCATCATATAGCGTGATCTGGCCACTGCGCGGCAGGTCTGCCAACTCCAGCATATCCTTGATCTCAGACTCTGTGGCGCCATCGAATACCGGTGTGGCCATGGGGACTCCTTCACGCAGATTACCGACCAACTCCATCACCTCTTCGTCACTGAATGATTTGATAGACTCCTGTTTGCCGCTACTGTTATAGATGCTATCCAGAAACTTGCGGATTTCAGCGATTTTGCGCTGCTCATCCACCATACGGCCTAGCTTCTTACCCAGGCCCTTGGCGGCCCAGCCCAAGTGACATTCTAAAATCTGTCCCACGTTCATACGTGACGGCACACCCAAGGGGTTCAATGCAATATCAGCCGTAGTGCCGTCTTCCATGTAGGGCATGTCCTCCACCGGGACGATGCGTGAAATCACACCCTTGTTACCATGACGGCCGGCCATTTTGTCTCCCGGTTGCAGGCGTCGTTTAACAGCGACAAATACCTTCACCATCTTGAGCACACCGGGCGCCAGATCATCACCTGCCTCTAGCTTGGCCTTCTTTTCCTCAAACTTTTCGTCAAAACTCTTTTCCTGCAGGTCCAGTTGTTCACGAATCTGCTCCAGGGCCACATTGACCTCTTCATTACGTAAACGCACTTCAAACCACTCTTTGCGTGGCAGTTCGGTGAGATAAGTCTTGGTGACCTTGTCGCCAGCCTTCAGCCCCGACGGACCCCCCTCTGCAGTGCGACCTGTTAACAGGCGTTCAATACGCGCATAGGTATCTTCTTCCATGATGCGCCGCTGGTCTTCCAGGTCCTTTTTGATGAGATCCAACTCCTGCTCATCATTCTGTCTGGCGCGCTCGTCTTTCTCGATTCCATCGCGGGTGAATATCTTCACATCGATGACTGTGCCCTTCATGCCGGATGGCATGCGCAATGATGTGTCTTTCACATCAGAGGCCTTTTCACCGAAGATGGCTCTTAGCAGCTTCTCTTCCGGGGTGAGTTGAGTTTCGCCCTTTGGAGTAACTTTGCCGACGAGAATATCACCGGACACCACTTCGGCGCCCACATAAGCGATTCCGGACTCATCAAGTTTGGACAATGCACTTTCACCCACGTTGGGGATATCCCGGGTGATTTCTTCTGATCCAAGCTTGGTGTCACGGGCTACCGCAGATAATTCCTCAATATGTATTGTGGTATAAACATCGTTCTCTACTATCCTTTCTGAAATGAGAATGGAATCCTCAAAGTTGTACCCATTCCATGGCATAAACGCCACCAACACATTACGGCCAAGGGCCAATTCGCCCATGTCAGTGGACGGACCATCGGCCATCACATCACCTTTGGCAATCTGGTCGCCCACGCGCACCAGGGGTCGCTGGTTGATGGTGGTATTTTGATTGGAACGAGTGTACTTAGTGAGATTGTAAATATCCACTCCAGGCTCACCGGGCTTGGCCTCATCATCATTGACCTTGATCACAATACGCCCGGCGTCCACCGAATCGACCAGGCCACCTCGGCGCGCAACCAGGGTCACCCCAGAATCAATGGCTACAGTACGCTCGACACCCGTGCCCACCAGCGGCTTTTCGGTTCTCACCGTAGGCACTGCCTGGCGTTGCATATTCGACCCCATCAGCGCCCGGTTGGCGTCGTCGTGTTCCAGAAACGGGATCAGATTGGCGGCAACCGATACGATTTGTGATGGCGCCACGTCAATGTATTCCACCTCACTGGCACTTGCCAGGGCGAACTCATTCTTGTGCCGGCAAGACACCAACTCATCGGTCAGTTCATCTTTGTCATTTATGGTCGCATTGGCCTGGGCAATAACAAACTTACCCTCCTCAATGGCAGACAGAAAATCAGTCTGGTTGCTAATCTTACTATTGACCACCTTGCGGTAGGGTGTTTCCAAAAACCCGTACTCATTGGTCCGGGCGTAAACAGACAGGGAATTGATGAGGCCAATATTGGGGCCTTCAGGGGTCTCGATAGGACACACCCGGCCATAGTGTGTGGGATGCACATCACGTACTTCAAACCCTGCTCGCTCGCGAGTCAAACCACCCGGGCCCAGGGCCGAAACACGACGCTTATGGGTTACCTCAGACAGGGGATTGGTTTGATCCATAAATTGAGACAGCTGGCTGGAACCAAAGAACTCTTTGATCACCGCCGAAACCGGCTTGGCATTAATCAAATCCTGGGGGGCAAGGCCCTCTGACTCGGCAAGACTCAAACGTTCCTTGACCGCCCGTTCTACACGCACCAAGCCCACACGAAATTGATTTTCGACTAACTCACCCACTGACCGCACCCGGCGATTGCCCAGGTTATCAATATCATCAATGTCACCCTGACCATTTTTCAGGGTAATCAAGATCATCATCACATCAACGATATCCTGCTTGGACAACGTACGGGCGCCTTCGTCAGTTTCCCGATTTAATCGCCGATTAAATTTCATCCGGCCTACCGCAGACAGGTCATAGCGATCGGCATTGAAGAACAGGTTAAAAAACAGGTTCTGCGCTGCATCCTTGGTGGGAGGCTCGCCCGGCCGCATCATCCGGTATATCTCAACCTGGGCCTCCAACTCATTAGTTGAGGGGTCGATACGCAGGGTATCGGAGATAAACGGACCACGGTCCAGGTCATTGGTGAACAAGGTCTCGATCTCGTTGACACCCAATTCCAACAGACGTTCTAGCACCTCTTCACTAATCAGTTCATTGGCATTAAACAGAACCTCGCCACTTTCCGGATCAATAATATCCTTGGCCAAAGACTTTTCCAGAAGAAATTCCTGGGGCACCTGAATACTCTTCATCCGGGATTTTTCCATATCACGGACCAGTTTTGCAGTAATGCGCCGACCCGCCTCAATGAGAACATCGCCTTTGGATGTCTTGATGTCGAAATCAAACCGTTCACCACGGAAACGCGCCGGAATAAGGTCTAATTTGACCTCCTTCTTGCCGATCCGGAAGGTATCAGTTTCGAAGAACATGGCGAGAATTTCCTGGGTGCTAAACCCAAGTGAGCGCAATAAAATGGTGGCGGGTAACTTACGCCGCCGGTCAATGCGTATATAAAGCAAGTCTTTGGGGTCGAATTCAAAGTCCAGCCACGACCCACGATAAGGAATCACCCGGGCCGAAAACAACAATTTGCCAGAAGAATGGGTCTTACCACGATCATGATCAAAAAACACACCAGGGGAGCGATGCAACTGCGACACCACCACGCGTTCGGTACCATTGATCACAAAGGTGCCGTTATCGGTCATTAATGGGATTTCACCCATATAGACCTCTTGCTCCTTAACTTCTCTTACCGCCTTGTTGACGTTGCCTGCTTCGTCCTTGGCATACATACCAAGACGCAATGTCACCCGCATTGGCGCAGCATAAATCAGCCCACGCTGGCGACACTCTCTTACGTCGAAAGGGGGTGTGCCCAATCGGTAGCTCACAAACTCTAACGACGTGTTGCCGTTATAACTCTCAATAGGAAATACGGATTTGAATGCCGCCTGTAGGCCCTGGTCTATGCGCTGTTCCGGCGCAACCTCGGCTTGCAATAACTTATGGTAAGACTTCTTCTGGATCGCCAATAAATTGGGAACCGGATGAACATACTTACGTTTGCTGAAACTCTTCCGAATCCTTTTCTTTTCAGTAAAGGAATAACCCATTTAAACCCCTCTTAGCAAAAGCTAAATGGTTTGATTGCCACCACGCAGTGATCGCCTACTTTAGACATGGCACTACGCACCAGTCGGGCTATACGCCCAACCGGTGCGGTTAGCTATACCCACCCAACAGCGGTTAATCCCGCCATCTATATTACTTAACTTCAACTTTAGCGCCGACTTCTTCCAACTGCTTCTTGACATCTGCAGACTCGTCCTTTGATACGCCTTCCTTAACCGGAGTAGGCGCGGCTTCCACCATGTCTTTGGCCTCTTTAAGGCCCAACCCGGTGATGGCTCGAACGGCCTTGATGACGCTGACCTTGTTGTCGCCAAAACTGGTCAGCACAACATCAAACTCGGTCTTTTCTTCGGCACCCGCTGCTTCACCACCTGCGGCACCCGCTACGGCCACGGCCACGGGAGCGGCGGCAGACACGCCAAATTTATCTTCCATTTCTTTGATCAATTCGGACAGATCAAGCACCGACATACTAGCAACGGCGTCCAAAATATCTTCTTTACTTACAGCCATGATTTTCTCCAATGTGTATCTTCAGTTTGCAGTTGTGGTAGATCACCACCTTAAGACACCGAACAGGCGCCCCTACTTTTGATTAAGCGGCCTCTTTGCTGTCGCGTACAGCGGCCAGGATGCGAACAAAACCCGATGGCACCTCGTTGAGAGTCTGCACAAACTTCTGTATCGGGGCCTGCATAGTCCCAAGGAGTTTGGCGAGCAATTCCTCGCGGGAGGGCAGTTTGGCCAGGGCCTTGATCTCATCAACGGTCATCAAGGCGCCCAACATGGCGCCTGCCGTTATATTAAGTTGGTCATTGTCCTTGGCAAAACCACTCAAGACCTTGGCTGCGGCCACCGGATCCGGTGACATGGCGAAGGCCAAAGGGCCGACCAAGTGTTCGGTCAAACACTCAAAATCAGTCCCATCGACCACGCGCCGGGCCAAGGTGTTCTTTACCACACGCACATAGACGTCCGACTTCTGGGCCTCACGGCGCAGTTCGGTCATTTGTGCGACACTCAAGCCACGATACTCAGCAAGTACTGCTACCTGGGCACCCGAAATCTTTTCAGACACTTCGGCTACAACTGCTTTCTTCTCTTCAAGGGTTAGACTCATATGACGAGCTGCCTCCAGTGTTGTTGGTGCCCGCGCATGCAAAGACAGACCAATCCGTCTCCGAATGTTCGGTACACCGTCTACGTAGGACATTAAGAAAATTGGGATCAGAGTCGATCTTTTCGCCGATTAACCGAAAACATGACCTGATGTTTCCGAAAAATCGACTCTGATCCCAATTTCCACCTACGGTCTTTGACGATCCCCTTGGCGAACCCGATTTGATCGAACAAATGATCAACTCAGTCCCGCCATGAGGTACAAAGTCTTAATCAAAAGCGACGAGCACCGGATCGCGAACAAAAAGCTCGCATTTCGTTGCTCGCGGCTCGAAACTATCTTTTAGGCCGGTAGTGATGCCCTATCTACACGAATCCCCGGACCCATGGTCGCAGACACCGATATCCGGCTAATATACTGCCCTTTGGCAGAGGACGGTTTGGCCTTCTGCAGGGCACTCAACAGGGTGAGAAAATTTTCCTTTAGATCTTCGGCGCTAAAAGAGGCCTTACCGATAGAACAATGGATGATGCCTGCCTTATCGTTACGGAACTGGACCTGGCCGGCTTTGGCATTCTTAACGGCCTCGGCCGCCTTGGGGGTAACAGTACCCACCTTGGGGTTTGGCATCAAACCACGTGGGCCCAGAATCTGGCCCAACTGGCCAACCACCTTCATGGCGTCAGGCGTGGCAACAACGATGTCAAAATTGATATTGCCCTTTTTGACCTCATCCGCCAGATCTTGCATACCCACCACATCGGCACCCGCAGCCTTGGCCTCGTCGGCCTGGGTGCCTTCGGCGAACACCGCCACCCGCACTGACTTACCAGTGCCGTTGGGCATCACCGTTGATCCGCGCACCGTTTGATCGGACTTTTTGGCATCGACCCCCAGATTAATGGAAATATCCACGCCTTCATCAAACTTCGCACTTGCAGATTCTTTAACCAGGGCAAAGACATCATCCAAGGAATAAAAGCGTTCAAAATCAATTTTGGTTGACAGTGCCTTCATGCGCTTGCTCTGCTTGGCCATCATTTGACCCCTTCAGTTTCGATGCCCATGCTACGGGCACTGCCCGCAATAATGCGTACCGCAGCATCGGTATCATAGGCGTTAAGATCCTCCATCTTGGTCTGGGCAATCTCTTCGAGCTGCTTGCGGTTGACCTTACCGACTTTATCCGTATGGGGTTTTGCGCTACCGCTTTTGATGCCAGCGGCCTTTTTAAGCAACACCGAGGCCGGAGGGGTTTTTTTGATAAAGCTAAAACTCTTGTCACTATAGACCGTAATAACCACTGGAATCGGCAGGCCAGGCTCCACACCCTGGGTCTCTGCGTTAAACGCCTTACAAAACTCCATAATGTTAAGACCATGTTGACCCAAGGCCGGGCCCACTGGAGGACTGGGATTGGCTTTACCCGCGCCAACCTGCAATTTGATATATGCTTCAACTTTCTTAGCCATTTTGTACTCCTGATGGGTGCAAACGCCCTACGGCTCCCCTTATATAAAACCAGACACAAGGCACAAGCTCTAAGATACAAGAATTAATGACTTGTAACTTGTTACTTGTATCTACCCTAAAACTAACCCTTCTCCACTTGAGAGAAGTCTAATTCCACAGGTGTCGAACGGCCAAATATCGACACCGCCACCCGTATCTTGCTCTTGTCAAAGTTCACATCCTCAACGGTACCATTGAAATCAGCAAACGGCCCGTCGACGACACGCACCAACTCGCCCGGCGCAAAGGAGAACCTGGGCCGCGGATGTTCAGCGCCTTCTTGCACCTGCTGCATAATGGCGTCGGCCTCTTTGTCGGTTATGGGTGCAGGCTTGGTGCTGGTGCCCCCAATAAACCCGGTAACCTTGGGCAGGCCCTTCACCAAGTGCCATGTATCGTCGGTCATTGCCATATTGACGAGCACGTAACCAGGGAAAAATTTGCGTTCACTGGTGCGCTTTTGGCCACCGCGCATCTCGACCACATCTTCTGTCGGCACCAGGATATCGCCAAAATAATCCTCCAAACCGGCCCTTTTGATGTGCTCACCCAAGGATTTTCGCACCTGCTTTTCGAACCCGGAAAAGGCATGTACCACATACCAATGTTTTTCCATCTCAGCTGCCCACCACGATCAATGCCTTGACCAGCTTGGATAAAACGGTATCAAGCAACCAGATGTACACACCGATCAGAATTACCCCAACAATAACAATCAGGGTGGTCTGTGTGGTCTCGCGGCGAGTTGGCCACACTACCTTGCGCGCCTCTAATCGAGCGCCCTTGGCAAATTCCCAGGCTGCCTGCCCTGGAGCCGATTGTAAAGCCACAAAAGTGGCGACTATAACTGCAACCAGCACCACAACGACCCGTAGCAACTCGGACTCATCAAAGTAGTAGTAGCCACCGATACCGGCGCCCAACAACAAAACAGAAACAAAAATTAATAACTTATCCACGTATCACTACCTGACATCTCTGATCATTTATGAGATTGGCAGGCCAGGAGGGAATCGAACCCCCAACCTGCGGTTTTGGAGACCGCTGCTCTGCCAATTGAGCTACTGGCCTAAAAATTCAGATACAAGTTCCAAGTCTCAAGATACAAGTGGGCTATAAGCTTTTTGTATCTTGTATCTTGTATCTACTCGATAACCTTAGACACCACACCCGCACCTACAGTACGGCCACCTTCACGAATGGCAAAACGTAAACCCTCTTCCATCGCGATCGGCGCAATCATCGATACCAC
>DRJZ01000157.1 GCA_011052015.1 Acidiferrobacteraceae bacterium
ACGTTCGCGTCCTCTTCAGGCGCGTAGCTCAGTTGGTTAGAGCACCACCTTGACATGGTGGGGGTCGTTGGTTCGAATCCAATCGCGCCTACCAACATAATGTATTACGGCCCTTGGTATGGGCCGTACCGGTTTATCCGCGGCCACTCGTAGCGGTCGCCCAGAGCAAGGAGTTTGTTGTGCCTACAATCACGCTGCCTGATGGTAGCCAGCGTCAGTTTCCCCAACCCGTTACTGTTCACGAAGTCGCCGCCGACATCGGTGCCGGTTTGGCCAAGGCTGCCCTGGCGGGTCGTGTCGACGGCCGTTTGGTGGACACCTCGTTTCGTATTGAATCCGATAGCACACTGGCCATCATCACCGACCGCGACGCCGAAGGCCTTGAGATTATCCGTCATTCCACTGCGCACCTGCTCGCCCAAGCGGTCAAGCAATTGTATCCCGAGGCCCAGGTGACCATCGGTCCGGTGATCGATAATGGGTTTTACTACGACTTTGCCTTTGAACGCCCGTTTACGCCGGAAGACCTGGCCAAGATTGAAAAGAAAATGGAGGACCTGGTAAAGCAGGATATCAACGTGTCCCGCGAGCTGATGGTCAGAGAAGAGGCGATCAGATTTTTCAAGGACATGGGCGAAGCCTATAAGGCAGAGATCATTTCTGATATTCCCGAAAGAGAAGATATCTCTTTATACCGTCAGGGCGAGTTCATCGATTTGTGCCGTGGTCCCCATGTGCCCAGCACCGGCAAGCTCAAGGCATTCAAGTTGATGAAGGTGGCGGGGGCCTATTGGCGGGGTGACTCCAACAACGCCATGTTGCAGCGCATCTATGGTACCGCATGGGCCAACAAGAAGGCCCTCAAGGTCCATTTGCATCGGATCGAAGAGGCGGAAAAGCGGGATCACCGCAAACTGGCCAAGCGCATGGACCTGTTTCACACTCAGGAAGAGGCGCCGGGTATGGTGTTTTGGCATCCAGCCGGCTGGACGATCTATCAAACCATTATTGGCTATATTCGAGATCTGCTCGCCAATCATGGCTACCAGGAGATCCACACCCCGGCAGTGGTGGACCTGAGCCTATGGAAAAAATCGGGGCATTGGGAAAAGTTTCGTGATGACATGTTTACAACCGCATCGGAAAATCGGGATTACGCCATCAAACCCATGAACTGCCCCTGCCATGTTCAAATCTACAATCAGGGCCTCAAGAGTTACCGGGATCTGCCGTTACGGTTGGCAGAGTTTGGTTCCTGCCTGCGCAATGAGCCCTCCGGGACCCTGCATGGGCTGATGCGCCTGCGCAGCTTTGTCCAGGACGATGCCCATATTTTTTGTATCGAGGAACAGATCCAGGATGAGGTGTCAGACTTTATAGATTTGTTGTTTGAGGTCTATGCAGATTTTGGTTTCACCGATGTGATCATAAAATTGTCCACCCGGCCGGAACAACGGGTGGGGTCCGATGAGGTTTGGGACAAGGCCGAACAAGCCCTGGAGCAGGCCCTCAATGCCAAAGATTTGGACTGGCAGCTTCAACCTGGCGAGGGGGCGTTTTATGGCCCCAAAATTGAGTTCTCTTTGAAGGACTGTCTGGATCGGGTGTGGCAATGCGGCACCATCCAGGTGGATTTCTCCATGCCGGGACGTTTGGAGGCGGAATATGTCGCCGAGGATGGAAAGCGCCAGACTCCGGTCATGTTGCACCGGGCCATTTTGGGCTCAATTGAGCGTTTTGTCGGCATACTCATCGAACACCATGCCGGTGCCTTTCCCACCTGGCTGGCGCCGATTCAGGGGGTATTGCTCAATATCACCGACCGGCAGGCCGATTATTTGCTCAAATTGGAAAAAACACTGAAAAAACAGGGTCTCAGAGTGGAATCCGACTTGAGAAACGAGAAGATCGGCTTTAAAATCCGCGAGCATACTTTAAGGCGGGTTCCCTACTTGCTGGTTGCAGGTGATCGGGAACTCAACGACCATACCTTGGCCGTGCGCACGCGCTCTGGAGAGGATCTCGGTAGCATGACGGTGGATGCCGTCGCCGAACTCCTTGACCGGGATATCGCGAGCCGCGGCGTTTGTATTTTAGAGGATTGAAAACATCGCAGTTGAGAAAAAGACACGCCTGAACGAGCAGATTACGATTCCTGAGGTCAGGTTGATTGGGGCCGATGGCGAACAAGTCGGGGTCGTGTCGTCCCAGGAAGCCCTGCAAAAGGCCGTTGAGTCAGGCCTGGATCTGGTTGAGATTTCGCCCAATGCCGAACCGCCTGTTTGCCGGATTATGGACTTTGGTAAATTTCGTTATGAGGCCAGCAAGAAAAAGCAGCAGGCGAAAAAGAAACAAAAGCAGACCCATTTAAAGGAGATCAAGTTTCGGCCGGGCACAGATATAGGTGACTACCAGATCAAGGTGCGCAAGTTGATCCAGTTCCTTGCAGATGAAGACAAGGTTAAAGTCACGCTCCGGTTCCGCGGCCGCGAGATGGCCCATCAGGAGTTGGGTCGTAAACTATTGAGCAGGGTGGAAGAAGACCTGAAAGAACACGGGGTAGTGGAACAATACCCCAAGCTGGAAGGCCGATTGATGGTAATGGTTCTGGCGCCTAAAAAGGCCTAACAGACCAACAGATTTGGAGTTTATGCAGTCATGCCGAAGATGAAGACCAATCGTGGCGCAGCCAAGCGGTTTAAAAAGACCGCCAAGGGCCGTTTTAAATGCAAACATTCTCATTTGCGCCACATCCTGACCAAGAAGTCGCCCAAGCGTAAGAGTCATTTGCGTGCTGGCGCCATGATCAAAAAATGCGATGTCCCGCAGATTGCGCGGATGTTGCCCTACGCTTGATAGAGGTTAAGTAGCATGCCAAGAGTAAAACGCGGTGTGACGGCCCGAGCCCGTCACAAAAAAGTCATTGCCCGAGCCAAGGGTTATCGGGGCGCGCGTAAAAATGTCTTTCGGGTGGCCAAGCAGGCCGTTGACCGGGCAGCATCCTATGCCTATCGCGACAGACGCCAACGCAAGCGCCAGTTTCGCGCATTGTGGATTGTGCGCATCAATGCGGCGGCCAGAGAATGTGGCATCAGTTACGGTCGATTTATGCATGGGTTGACCAAGGTCGACGTGGTGCTGGATCGCAAAGTCCTGGCAGACATTGCAGTCTACGACAAGCCCGCCTTTTCGGCTTTGGCGGAAAAAGCCAAGGCTGCACTCGCCTGATCAGCACCCAAACGCCCGGTGCGCGACCAGCTTGAGAAGGGAAAGGCGCGTAAGCCTTTCCCTTTTTTTGTGCGTGTGTAAGTAATAAGCCTTTAAGGCACTTTTATTAATTGATAATCCCTTCTTCCTCCGGGAGAAGGTGAGGATGAGAGGATATTAAAATCAATACGCTGTCCTTGTTTTGTTCCCTCACCCTAATCCTTCGACAACTGCTCCTGCGTTGTTCTACCTCCTGCATCCATGCAGTCGTCTCCCGGAGGACGAGGGGATTAATGGGAGGTGTCCATAACTGCCGCAGATCAACAATGTACCAAGATATAAACACAGCCAGTGGGTTCGCATTATGGCACTAGAACTCGATTCGGTGCTGGAGCAGGTCATGGGTGAGCTTGCTGATGCAAAAGACCTGACGTCATTGGAGGCATTGCGCGTCAAACTGCTAGGCAAGAAGGGCGTGCTCACCGCTCAACTACAGCAGCTCGGAAAGCTCCCACCCGAACAGCGGCCTGCGGCAGGCCAGCAGATCAACCAAGCCAAGAAGAAATTTCAGGACGCCCTTGAGGGCCGCCGCAGCCAACTGGAATCATCCGCGCTGGAGCAAAAGCTTGCCGCCCAAGGGTTGGACGTGACGTTGCCTGGACGCAATGGACAGACAGGGGGTTTGCATCCCATTACCCGCACCCTACGCCGCCTCGAATCTTTGTTTACCCATATGGGTTTTAAGGTGGCCGATGGACCCGAGATTGAGGATGATTTTCACAATTTTGAAGCCCTCAATATTCCACCAGACCATCCGGCGCGTGCCATGCATGATACATTTTATCTGCCAGACGGCCACCTATTACGCACCCATACCTCGCCGGTGCAAGTGCGTTTCATGCAGACCCACGAACCCCCGTTTCAAATTATTGCCCCAGGACGGGTCTATCGTTGCGATTCCGATGTCACCCATACTCCCATGTTTCACCAGATTGAGGGCTTGGTGGTGGGGGAAGACGTGAGCTTCGCCCAACTCAAGGGTGTCATCATTGATTTTCTGGAAAAGTTTTTTGAATCCGAATTAAAGGTTCGGTTTCGGCCATCGTTCTTTCCGTTTACCGAACCCTCGGCGGAAGTCGATATCAGTTGTGTCATGTGTAGCGGCAAGGGTTGTCGGATTTGCAGCCGCACCGGTTGGTTGGAAGTGCTGGGTTGCGGCATGGTGCATCCGAATGTGTTCAGACATTGCGGTATTGACGGCGATAAGTACAGTGCCTTTGCCTTTGGCTTAGGCGTAGAACGTCTGACCATGTTGCGTTACGGTGTTGATGACCTGAGATTGTTTTTCGAAAATGATTTACAGTTTTTGAAACAGTTTAAATAGATGCTTAGCCGCGAAGACGCAAAGGAAAATACAGCTTATTATTTGCAATCTTTGTAAGTATTTAACCGTCGATTTCTTTATGAACCAGGTATATAGAATGAAAGATCTAACCTTAAGCTCTTCTTTGCGCCTTTGCGCCTTTGCGGCAAAAAACCAGTTACCATGAAAATAAGCGAACAATGGTTACGCCAATGGGTGTCGCCCAAGATGACCACCCAGGAACTTGCCGACTGTCTGACTATGGCAGGGTTGGAGGTAGGGGGTATTGAGCCTGCCGCGCCGTCCCTGGATAAGGTTGTGGTGGGCCGGATCGGTGCTATTGAGCCCCATCCCGATGCAGATAGATTACGGGTCTGTGAGGTTGACGTGGGTCAGGCAGCACCACTGCAAATTGTTTGTGGCGCCAGCAATGCTCGCCTGCACATGCTGGCGCCGGTGGCCATGGTAGGGGCAATGCTACCCAACGGCGCCAGGATTGGCAAAACCAAATTACGTGGTGTGACGTCGGTAGGAATGTTATGTGCTGCCACGGAGTTGGGTTTGGAAGAACATTCTTCGGGTCTGATGGATTTAGGTGCTCACGCAAAGCCCGGTATGTCGATAAGGACGTGCCTGAAGCTCGATGATAATATCATTGACGTCGATCTTACCCCCAACCGGGGCGACTGTCTGAGTATCGCCGGTGTGGCGCGAGAACTGTCTGCACTGACCCAGGTGCGGGTCAAACCGCCAAAGATGCCGGTTGTGATCGCGAGTATTCGCTTGAAACAAAAAATAGTGGTCAAGGCCAAACAGGCCTGTCCGCGTTATGTGGGACGGGTCATCCAAGGCGTTGATTCACAGGCTGTCACACCGTTGTGGATGCAAGAACGACTGCGGCGTGGTGGACAACGCTGTATTCATCCGGTGGTCGATGTGCTCAATTATGTCATGCTGGAGATTGGCCAACCCATGCACGCCTTCGATCTTGCCAAAATCAAAGGCGGCATCGTGGTGCGCCACGCGAAAGCCGCTGAGCATTTAACGCTGCTCGACGGATCAGAGACTAAACTGAATACCGGTGCACTGTTGATCGCCGATGATAACGGACCCCTGGCACTTGCCGGCATTATGGGAGGGTCCGATTCAGCGGTGAACGAACATTCCAAGGATATTTTTCTGGAAAGTGCACATTTCGCACCTCAGGCGATTGCCGGCCGGGCGCGGGAAATGGGGTTGCAGACTGAATCCTCTTATCGGTTCGAACGTGGGGTAGATGCTGCCCTGCAAGCCCTGGCCATAGAACGGGCGACCCAATTGCTTTTGGAGATCGTTGGTGGAAATGCAGGGCCTGTTTCCGATATTAGGGACAGACCTTCGTTACCTAAACGCAGCGTGATTAAATTGAACCACAATCATGTGCAACGTGTTTTGGGCATAGAGTTATCCGCAAAGACCATCAAGCAATTGCTGACTCGATTGGGCATGGGTGTTGTTAAATCCGCAAACGGTTGGCGGGTTACCTCGCCCAGTCATCGATTCGACATCAGCAGACCCTGCGATCTTATCGAAGAGATTGCGCGCGTGCATGGGTACAGTGAGATACCCAGTGCACTACCGCGTACAGCCATGGAGATCCAGCCGCAATCCGAGACTAAAATGGAATCTTCCAGGATTATTAATCTATTGGTCGATCGGGATTATCAGGAGGTGATCACCTACAGTTTTGTTGACCGCGAGTTGGAATCTTTGATAGAGCCCCAGGCCGAGCAATTGGCCTTGGCCAATCCTATCAGCCACGATATGGCGGTGATGCGGTCCACCCTGTGGACGGGATTGTTGCAGGCGCTCAGTTATAATCTCAACCGTCAGCACCGCAGGGTGCGTTTGTTTGAGGCGGGGCGGGTGTTTAGCCGCCACAACGGCAAATACCTTGAGGGTCAGATGATCGCAGGACTCATCAGTGGCTCGCGTCGTGTCGAACAATGGTCGGTTGAAGACATTAAGGCCGATTTCTACGATATCAAGGGTGATGTGGAGGCCCTGATAGGCCTGTCTGGCGCTGGATCTCAGTATTCCTTCTCCGCAGCCCCTCATCCAGCCTTGCACCCAGGGCAATCGGTGTCCATTTTGGACCCGCTCGGGGCTAATATCGGGAAATTGGGCTGTTTACACCCCAATTTGGCAGAAAAATTGGACCTTCCCCTTGGGGTTTGCCTGTTTGAACTCGATTTTGAGGCCCTTCAATGGCGGCATATACCCTCAGCTAGGCCCCTGTCACGATTCCCGGTGATTCGACGGGACTTATCGGTTACAGTGGAACAGGGTTTAGCCGTCCAGCCCCTTCTGGATGCCGCTACTCAAGCTGCCGGGGCAGTCTTGACAAAGCTCGAGTTATTTGACCTTTATCAGGGCAAAGGTATTGATTCCAAGAGAAAAAGTCTCACTTTTGGCTTGACCTTGCAGGACAGTTCGCGCACTCTTAGAGATGAAGATGTCGACGCGGTGATGGACACCGTGCTGGCGGCGCTACAAACAAAGTTTGGCGCACAACTAAGAGAATAAAAGGGTGGGTTCATGGCGGTTACCAAGGCGGACTTAGCGGACGCGCTATACCATGAGCTGGGGTTGAATAAGCGGGAAGCCAAAGAATTTGTCGAGCTATTCTTTGAGAGACTTAGGGATGCCCTGGAAAGGGGTGAGGACGTTAAGCTCTCGGGTTTCGGTAATTTTGGCTTGCGTGAGAAAAATTCCAGACCGGGTCGCAACCCAAAGACGGGTGAGGCAATACCTATTTCTGCACGCCGGGTAGTGACATTCAGGGCAAGCCAGAAACTGAAGCAACGTGTGGAAGAAAATTCTAAATTACTTGGGGATAAACTGAATATGCTACGGGTACAGGTGAATGCTGGATCCGGGTGACAATTCAGAACTGCCCCCGATCCCTGCCAAGCGCTATTTCACTATTGGTGAAGTGAGCGAGTTATGCGCGGTGAAGCCTCATGTACTGCGTTATTGGGAGCAGGAGTTCCCACAGCTTAAGCCGGTGAAGCGTCGAGGTAACCGACGCTACTATCAACGGCATGAAGTACAGTTAATTCGGCAAATCCGAAGTCTGCTCTATGTCGATGGATTCACCATCAGTGGTGCGCGCAACCGTCTCAATGGCGACTCGGCGGGTAACGGTGAAGCAAACCAACAAGGCGAGCATTCTGTTGTGGTTAAAGACCTGATTCAAGAGTTGGACGAGGTTTTGCAGATCCTCAAAAATTGAATCCATTCATTTGGCGCTTTTCCTACCGAGAATCTCGAAGATCATTCTTATAAATAAAATTTATTCGGGGCGTAGCGCAGCCTGGTAGCGCACCGGCATGGGGTGCCGGTGGTCGGAGGTTCGAATCCTCTCGCCCCGACCAATTAATCCATAGCTTAAGTGAGTTGAGAACGGTTTCAAACCACGAAAATTCACGTACAGTCTAATCAATCGAAAGCTCCTGTGTATTCTTCCGCAATGCACGCTGGGCGTTTGCCGTCCTGCCCTTAGTTTTGCCCTGCTGGCAAGATGCCAGTCAATGGTTGCCAACAGCCCTAAAGCCTTTGCCATCCAGTATATTTTTTTGATGAAATAGTACGGGCCATGAGAATATGGTCATCATCAGGAAGAGTGAAGAAAAATTAATTGTCTGACATGGAAACGCTATCCATAATGATGCGGTTAATATCATGGGGATGTTATTTTTAGGGAGGGCGACGTGACTCAAAAAATAAGGGACAGAAAAAAACTAGCCTCCTCAGAGGCAAGGTGGCGGTCGATACTGGAAGCTACACCCGATCATATTATGGTGCTTGATAGGGAGGGCATTATACATTACTGCAATCATGCAGTCTCTGGTTTAAACAAGGAAGATGTCATTAAGACCAGCGCATATCAATACGTTGACGATACGGCACGTAAGATCATGGAGAGTTGTTTTAAAGATGTTTTTGCTATCGGAGAAAACGGAGAGTATAGCGTTAACTATAAAGATAGTGCAGGGCGTGACCATTTTTACCAATCAACCGTTTCTCCCATGATTGAAAATGGAAAAGTCACATCGGTTATTGTAAGCACACGTGATATTACAGCAATAAAGCAAATAGATTCGGAGCTGATCTTGTTGCAGAATCAGCTTAACCATGCATTACAAGATCAGCTTGAGCGCGTATTAACCCTGTCTACTTCTGTTATTTATACACGCAAGGCGCATGATAATTATGCGCTCACTTTTATGGATGAGGGTATACAAGCCCAATTAGGTTACTCCCCTACAGATTTTACAGGTGATCCATATTTTTGGATAAATCATGTTCATCCTGATGATAAGGAACATGTGTTGAGAGAACTTTCTAAATTTGATGACCATGAAGAGCATATCCAAGAGTATCGATTTCGTCATAAAAATGGAAATTATCTGTGGATGCATGATGAATTCCGAGCATCACATGATGCGAATAATAAACCATTGGAGTTGATCGGTGCGTGGGTAGATATAACGAGGAATAAAACATATGAGCAACACCTCAAGCAAGCCAAACTAAATTCTGAAGCTGCCAATAAGGCAAAATCAACTTTTTTGGCAGTCATTGGGCACGAACTTCGCACACCGCTTAATGTGGTGTTGGGCATGTCAAATATTCTCATTAAAGGAGAGTTAACAAATCAGCAACAAGAAGATGTGGCAACTATATTGACGGCAGCCAGTGAATTACAACGAATAATTGAAGATATAGTGGACTACGTAAAGCTGGAAAGTGGTGGGATTAGGCTAAAGCATGATGTGTTTGCAGTTAATGACACCCTGTCCAGAATAGCGGGGAGATTCAGGCCGTTAGCTGAGGGAAAGAACCTGAAATTCGGTGTGACCGTTACCAACAAGGTACCACAATTATGTATGGGTGATGAAGGGAGAATCATTCAGATCCTGAATAACATAATTGGGAATGCTATAAAATTCACAAACCAGGGCGGTATTGATGTTAAGGTGAATGCAGAGCCTGTCACAAAAACCACAATACAATTGGTAGTTACCGTTCAAGATACCGGCATCGGTATTGAGCGTGACCACTGTAGCTTGATTTTTAACAAATTTACACAAGTAGACGATTCCAGGTCACGGAGTCATGGGGGGATTGGACTCGGTTTGTCAATTGCCAAAGAATTGGCTGAGATGATGGATGGGGGAATCAAATTAAGGAGTCTACTTGGGAAGGGCTCAACATTTACTATTCATTTGGGCTTGAAGCTCGCCGAAAAAAATAGTGCTTACAAAAAAGATGGAAATAAATTATCGCCGAGTAACTACGCTGGCCTGAAGATTCTTCTCGTGGAAGATGACCAACAACAGCAAATCTTGCTGCAAGAGATTATTGAAAAATTAGGATGCAAGGTCGTTGTTGCATGGGGAGGGAAAGAAGCGCTTTCTTTGTTTGGCAGTGATTATGATATTATATTTACTGATATATCCATGCCTGATATGGACGGTTACGAACTTTCAAAGAAATTGAGGCAGCGCATGATAGCTTATGATAGGCCAATCCCCATTGTTGGCATTACCGCAATCTTTCAGGAAGACGATGAGGTGATCCGGGAATCTGGGCTGGATGTTTGTATCAGCAAGCCGATAGCTTCTAAAGCTATCGAAGAAATTTTAGCCACATATGTATATGTTGACAGTGTGCCAGTCGAGCGAGCAAATGATCTGGATTCTTAAGTTCAATTTAACTTGATCTGTTTGCATCCTGCATATCTGCTAAATCATCTGTTCAGAATTAATAATACCTACAGTGACCTAAAAGATTCAGATTAGTTGAATGCTTATGCAGTCCACAAGAATATCTAAATTTCAAGGCGAACCTCGGCAAGTCACTGTGCTATTTTGCACCATGGTGGGGCCGCCCTTGCTATCAGAGTCTCTTGATGCAAAAAATCAGCATGAAGTGATGCGAATCTGCCGACAACACTGTGTAGATGTTATTAGGCATTATGGTGGTTTTGTGTTCGATTGTTCTGGTGATGGTGTAGTCGCTTACTACTGGTATCAGGACGCTTCTGAAAACTCGGTACAGAGTGCCACGCGCTCCGCTTTGGATATGATAGCCAGAATTTCGCAAGCTGGATTGCAGCTTAACCAGTTTGGGGCTGTTGACCTGGCGGTACAAGTCGGCATTGATACTGGATTGGTTATGGTTGACGCTATGGGGGAAGTAGCTGACCCAGGGCAGAGCGCACCCATAAAGGAAATGCTGTGTATTGCTACAAAGTTATCAGTCAGCGCAAAGCCTAATAGCGTTGCTGTAAGTGAGCAAGCCTACAGGTTTGCAAAAGACTTGTTTGATTTTGAAAAACTTGGGCGCTGTAAACTTAAGGATATGCCTGATAAGGTCCTTGTGTATAAAGTACTTACTAAGGATAGCAAACCATTGACGGTTGATTTTACTCCGATGGTGGGCCGCGATACGGAGATGGTCTATTTGTTGGGCCACTGGTTTAAGGCCATAACCGACACAGGGCAGGTTGTTATGTTAATGGGTGAGGCAGGTGTTGGCAAAACTCGATTAGTAAATGACCTGCAAAAGCAGCTTGCATTAGAGACAAAAAATCTGGTCAAATTTCACTGCACACGGAGGTCACAAAACAGTGTTTTTTACCCCATTATTGAATATTTGCGGCAGCGTTTCCTGTTTACAGTAACGGATGGCGATCAAGATAAATGGAGGAAGCTTGAGGCTTTCTTCGCATCAAGAGAAAGCGACCCCTGTGTTATCCCTGTTCTGGCATCTTTATTGTCTCTATCAACAGGCGATCAACAAATACCGTATGAGATTGAACCTGGAGAACAAAGAGACAAGATTCAAACCGTCCTGGTGAATCTACTTTATGAACGGTCAAAGGAAGGGCCAGTCCTGCTTGTTGTTGAGGATTTACATTGGATCGATCCATCCACCTTGGCATTGTTGGATATTCTGATTCAAGGCGGGATAGGGGCCTCCATTATGCTGCTCATGACCACGCGTCCGGGTGTCCACTTGCCGTGGGATAAGAATCCGAGCGTGACTTACATGGACATTAGTCGTTTAGATGCATCAGACGCTAAGGGTATGATAGAGGCGATTCCGGGTGCGGCAGGTTTGTCTGCCAGCATTATTAGTGGACTTGTCGATAAGACCGATGGCATCCCATTATTCATTGAAGAATCGACAAAGATGGTGCTTGAAAGTGATAGGGTGAAGGAAAAAAGTGAAGGGAATGTTAGCTCGAATGACACCCCTCCTGTGGAAATTTCAGGTACATTGCAAGATATGTTGATGACCCGTCTGGATTATCTTGGCCAAGCAAAGAATATTGCCCAAGCCGGGGCCGTGGTGGGGGAAAAATTTAGCTATGAATGTATTTGTGGTATCACCCATGAAAAACCACATGTAGTGAAGGAAGCCCTTGATCGGCTGGAAGCTGCCGGATTGGTCAAACATCATCAAGATAGTCCAGGTTCAAAGTACAGTTTTAAGCACGCTCTAATTCGGGACGCGGCTTATCATACCCTGCTAAAACGGAGCCGAAAGGAATTTCATTTTCGAATAGCAGAGGTGATGGAAACACATTGTCAGGATATTTGTGACAATCAACCGGAAATTATTGCTGAGCACTACACACAAGCCGATATGAAGCCAAAGGCCATGATATTTTGGCTTCGGGCGGGACACCATGCAATGGAGCGGTCGGCATATGTGGAGGCTATTCGTCATTCAATGCGGGGCCTGGGTTTGCTGGAAAATGGCTCTAATGATGGTGAATTAGAAAAATCAGAACTCGGATTGCAATTGATTCTGGGGAATGCTCATGCCGTGACCAAGGGTTATGCAGCTATGGCGGTGGAGAAGGCGTTTTCACGGGCCAAGGACCTGTGTGAGAGTATCCATAAAACTGATGATCAAATATTTGTCGCCCTATTTGGGCTATGGCGTTTCTTCGGCGCTCGAGGTGATATACCCATGGCCATGGAATTGGCACAGCAATTTATGCTTCAGGCCAAAAGCAATGCAGACCCCGTGCGATTACACGAGGCAAACTATATGCTCGGCAATACATACTTTATGGGAGGAGAGTTATTACGAACCCAATTCCACCTTGAACAGGTCGTTGCGGTTCAAGATTCAAAGCAGAGTTTACATGCAGCAATATATAGTTATGACCTGGTGGTTGCCAGTATGGGTTATCTTGCATTGACCTTGTGGGCGTTAGGGCAACCGGACCAATCGCTGCGCCAGGCACAAGCTGCAGTTGTGTTGGCACGATCGTTGGGACATCCCCATAGTTTGGTCATCGCGTTAAATTTTTTAGCTCGGGTTAGACAGCATCGCCAGGAGAGAACGGATACGGCTAAAGAGGTATCTGAGAGTATAGAGATTTCGACTCATCGACGTTTTGCCTATTGGAAGGCAATTGGCGTCATGCTAGAGGGCTGGGCAAGAAGCGATCAAGACCCGGATAGCGTCAATACCATCCGCAAAGCCATTGATGCCCATCAAGCAGCGGGGGCAGAACTTTCTCACACCTATTTTCTCTCTATGTTGGCAGAGGCCTGTTTGCAAAATCGGGCCTGGGAGGAGGGGCTGGGTTGCCTGGTTCGGGCCATAAATATGGTGCGTAATAGAGGTGAAGCCGTCTATGAAGGTGAACTCTACCGTCTGCGTGGGGAATTGCTGTTGGGGCAAGATCCCTTTGCTCTTGGCGAGGCGCGGGACTGCTTTCAAAGGGCTCTTGACATCGCCAGGGCGCAGAAGGCAAAAGGCTGGGAACTTCGTGCGACAACCAGTATGAGCCGCCTATTGCTGGGCTGCGGCGACGCCGAAACGGCAGGACAAATGTTGTCCGATTTGTATTATAGTTTTTCGGAAGGTTTGGATACAGTGGATTTGATGCAGGCCAAAGAATTGTTGGCGCGAGCCAAACAAATGTTATCCCCGGATGGGGGTATATCGCATTAAGGATACCTCTATTAATACCCTCTCCCGGAGGAAGAGAGGGTTAGGTTTCAGATCTACCCACAAATTTCCCTGAAGAGCCAAAATTAAAAGTGATGTTTAGGATGGTCGCGCAAATACAAAGCAATGTAAGCCAAGGCAAGCAGCACAACAAATAATACCCCGTTAGCCGGTATTTGCAGGTTAAAATCCACGGTACTGTGAATGAGTATGGCAATGATACCCATCGTCGCAGCAAAGGCCATGCCTCTCATCAACGGGTCCCTCCGTGTTCGCATCGCACGTAGCGCGGTAAACAGCGCCAGTATTACGGGCAAACTCACCAGGACAAAGCCCATGCCACCGCCTTCGACCAGAAACTGTAGATAGTCATTATGGGCGTGGTAATAGAAGCCCGATATATCTTCACTTTTATAGCGCGGGAAACTTGAATAAAAGCTTCCCAGTCCTGTCCCTGTTGCCGGATATTTTTTCAACATTGCCGAGGCGTCACGGAATATCTCATCGCGGTTTTCGCTTTGGAGGTTGGTTTTTTCAATGCGTTCAGCTACCTTGTCGATCCCAAACCAGGCCCCCAGTAAAAACAGGTCAATAATCACCAGGCTTGCCAGCAGTATGACCATGTTGCGTGTCTTGTGCTTGAATAACACCAGGGCCAGGCAGCCGCTGATAAACAGACTGGCGAAAAATGCTGTATTTCCCATGCGCGAGCGGGTGAGAATCAAGCCGATGACCAGAATGGCGAGATAAAGCCGCAGCCGTATCTTGGGGCTTAACATCAGTTTTAGAAAATCACGAGCCCGTTGTCGCAGGCTACGTTTTGTCGTACCGATAGTCAGATTGGCGATGAGCAGGCCGATGCCCAGGGCCAAGGACATATTAAGGTATCCCGCCAAATGGTTGCGGTTTACGAAGGTCCCGGTTGCCTTGCCGAGGTAGGCAAACTTCTGATGAAAGAAGCCCCACTCAACCCCAGACAAGGTCATATAACTACCAAAAATTGCTTGGAACAGCGCGCTGTACAGTACTACATAGACAAGTAGCCGTAATCGCTGCCGGGTTGTCACCAGCAACAGGGTGAGCGTGAATACCAGCACAAACGCCAAGCTACGTGTCCAGGCAAGGGAAGTCGCCCACCGGTCAAGGGAAAGACTGCCTGTAAGGGTTACGCCGCTCTGGCTCAACTGATCAGCAAAAGCCAACTGACCGAGTGAGGTGTACAGTTCTCCGGCACCGGGCGAAATCAGATTCAGTACGGGTAAGGGCAGGGGGAGCAGTTGAAGGGCAATGAGGATGAGCCAGCCAGCAAACAGCATTAACAGTGCACGTGCCTTGAAAAACACGTCTGTGAACTGTGTCATGTTGTGGATAAAGAACCATAACCACATGGCGCTCAAGGCAAATACCCATATCTCCATCAGTGTCTGTGCCCATGGCCGTATACTGGCCATGGGCAAGGGCAGCCATACCAGCAATGCAAGATAGGCGTAAAATAGGGGTTGATCAGGTTTCGCTGGTGATGTGTTGTTTTTCACGTCTACGCTAACACGAGCGTGTGATTCTTATGCGCGCAATCAGGTATGAGTCAAAACCATCTTCATAAGCTCTGCTAAAGACTTGGCTTTCATTTTTTTCATCATATTGGCGCGATGCACTTCAACAGTACGATTGCTGATGGATTGCATGACTGAAATCTCTTTACTGGTTTTCCCTTCCAACACCAGTTTATACACATCGTATTCCTTGGGTGTGAGTGAATCGATACATGACTGGAGCTCACAATTTTTTTTAAATTTTTCCTTATTTTTATTGTTATGTCGAACTGCTTTTCTGACACAATCGATTAATACCTGTTCATTGATTGGTTTTTCTATGAATTCCAGACAACCGGATTTTAATGCGCGGACACTCATTTGTACATCAGCAAAGCCGGTCAAGAATATGATAGGAGGCATGTAGTCATAATTGGCATTGAGATTATCTTGCAATTCAAGCCCACTCATGCCTGGAAGTCGCACATCAATTATCAGGCAGCTTGCCGTGTACGGCTCATAGTTGGCAATGAAATCTTCTGCAGTCGAATAGCACTCAACTAGGTATCCAACAGATTCCAATAGGCGGCGTAACAGCATCTTCTGACTTTCGTGATCCTCAATAACATGCACAATATTGCCCATATCTGAGGCCGACCTGGACAATCTGCGCCTTTCCTTTCTAGAGGTGCGCCTGTCATTACGGCGCTCTCGAGTTGAAGCAGAGATAAAAGTCTGTGTTGTGGTCATGACCACACATCCCCCCGTATATACGTAATCAAGTCAATTTGATCTTTTGAACTTACGTTACTGGATAATCCTTTTCTTTGACTCTTGTTAAGTAGCATAACGTAAGTATTAACCGCAATGCTGATAGCTATTATTGCTTATATACAAAAAATACTGAAGCAGTATATTAAGCGTCCGGAACACACTAAACATGAGAGTTTAGATCCATAAGGCTAAACAATTCTAGAGCAGATTTTAGATAGGACGTCGAATAATACTTATAAGACTACGTATTACTACGTACACCTAAGGAAGTTCTGATTATTTGAACGTGAACCGCCTGGAGCCGCTATCGAAGTCCTGCATACCGTGACATTAGCACCTTCATGTGTGTTAAGGCGCGTCTACGGTGATAATGACCCCTTGTATGCTACATCGTAGGTGCGGCATCTTGTCGCGAGGGGTGCGCACAATTTAAGTGAATAAATTACGATGATTAGAGTTGTCTCAACTACCATTGCCGTTTTGATTATTGGTGGAATCTTCTATGGCGGATCGCAGGACTACGCCGTCGGCCTGTTTCAGCCCCCCAACGACAAATGGGCCCACGCTGCGGTGTTTGGTTTATTAACCTACCTGTTGTGGCTCGGCAAGGGCCGTGGCCGGGTGCTGTGGGTGGCTGTGTTCGTGCTCGCGGTCTCGGCCTTGGATGAATACCACCAGGGATTTTTGGATGGTCGCTATGCCTCTCTAGGGGACATTCTTGCCAGCCTCACCGGCATTATGGGTATCACCCTGGCGCTGCTTGTGGCGAATGCACGGGAACGCGTTAAATGAAGACTGAAACTCTGATGGACTCACTTAGGGAACCTCTGATTAATACGCTCAACCGCCAAGGCGCCAACGACTCCATGGACGGAGGAGGTAGAGCAACGCATGGAGCGGTTGCCGAGGTCGCCAAGTTAATAGCATGTTGATTTTTATAAAGAAACTTCTTGGCATCTTGGTGGTTCAAGTTCAATTGATCAGAGTTTCCTTAGTTGAAAGACTGAATGGATATGCAATGATGCGTTACCCACCACCCGACACAGGCCACCGTGCTGCGGACCATGAGGCACGCATGACAATGCAATTTCCTGCGCCCACCCACAGCGGATTCTCGTTGAATGTCATGCTGATTATTCTAATCACCATAGCGGTGTTTGTGACTTTGTACCTCTATCTACCTGCGCCCACCAAACCCAAGCAAGCGGAGCTTAGCACCCCATTAGCTACACCAGAACCTCCTCTGGAACCGACAGAACCTTGAATATTTCCACCCGCACCGGTGCAACGGCCTAAGACAATCAAGCCAGAGGCCGTGCCGCCCGGCGAATCACCACCCGAAGGGGCCGTGCCCCCCGGTGGCCCGTAACCCGAAGGCGCACTGCTTGTTACCCGTCACGCATTACGGTTTACCCATCACCGTGCCAAAGGCACAATCACCAGCAGCCCGTTACGTAATCGTACGTATATTTTTTCCAGCAAGATTCTCCTATCATGACGACAGATCGACGCAATGAGTATCGAGAAATAAATGTGTTTTCGATGTGCTGCGCATAAAACAGAATGGAAGAAAAATTTGTGGGGTTTTTGTCTGAGTGAAAACCTTTGCGCAGAGTATCTACAAAGTTAGCGAAGGAAAACGCACTTCTAACAGGGATGTTCTTTCTCCTAAGCGATCACCCGAAAAGAAGCGCAAGCTATCCACTGTTTCTCCACAGGGGTGGGTGCTGGTTTTTGTGCGAAACCGCATTGGTCTTGCATGGCAGTGGCGTACCTGAACGGCCATAGTTCCGGCACCGTGCCAAGGGCGCAAGGTTCCGGGCTCGCATCTCGGCACCTAATGGGCGCATATTACGCTTTTAGTTTTTGACTTAGTCCAGGACTTAGTCATATGTTTCCGTATGACAACGATCAACATCCACGAGACCAAGACCCACCTGTCCCGGTAGCTCGCACGGGTGGCCAGTGGCGAAGAAATCATCATCGCCAAGGCGGGGCATCCCATCACCCATCACGGCGCCAAAGGCGCAAACCACTTACGTAATCATACGTATATTTCCCTTGTCATAATTCCCCTATCATGACTTCAAATTGACGCGGTGGTTGTCGATAAACAAGCGAGCTCTCAATTCGTCGCGCACGAAACAGGGTGGGGTGTAAGAAAAACACGTGGGGTTTTACGCGATTCGAGAGCCTTTTCAAAAAGGCGCTGAAAACTAAAATTACGTAAAGGCCGGGCGCACGAACGCCATAGCGTTCCGTCAACGTCATTGTTTTAAATAAACAATCACCTGTCAAAGACAACACAACCTATCCACTGCCTATCCGCAGGGGAGGGTGATTGGTTATGTGTGTGAAATCGAGTGGTTTTTGCATGGCGGTAGCGTGCCTGGATGGCCATGATCGACACCAGTCACGCATCACGCGCCGCCGCGCCGAAGGCGCATTATATGCTATCATTGCTAGATATTATATAGACATCATTTGCTGATATCATGAAAACGATCAGTCTACGTGGGATTGACGAGGAAACCGCCGCAAAGTTGAAAGAAGAGGCGCTGCGGAAGAACCTGAGCGTTAACGCATTGATTTTACAGCTTATCCAGCGTGGAATCGGGCTAAAAGTGCCATCGGGTCGAAGGCCGGTCTTTCACGACCTAGATGCGCTCGCCGGAACCTGGACAGAGGAAGAGGCGGCGGAGTTCCTGGAATCAATTAGAGATTTCGAAGAGGTGGACGAGGAACTCTGGCGTGAAGCGAATACTGCTGGACACTAACGCCTACGCGGCTTTTAAGACGGGCGACCAGGATGCGGTAGAGATCATTCGTGGTGTGGAAACGGTTGGCATCAGCACCATTGTGCTGGGTGAGTTATTGGGCGGTTTTTCGGCAGGTCAGCGTGAAGCCGAAAATCGAAGACAACTTACCATCTTTTTTGAGTCTCCAAGGGTTTCGGTCTTCGCTGTTGACGAAACCACCGCAGAGTTTTATGCACACGCCTATATCAGTCTGCGACGCAAAGGCAAACCCATTCCAACGAATGACCTATGGGTAGCGGCAACAGCCCTCCAGCATGGTTTGGCGATATTCAGCTACGACAAACATTTCCTCGAGGTCGAGGGGGTAATTGTTGGCAGGCGACCAGAGGATTTTCTGCCGTAGGCAATCGGTCCGGTCTCCGCATCACGTTTTACCGCGCCGCGCTCAAGGAGGAGCCATGAAAACCCACAAAGACCTGGACGTCTGGAAACAATCCATCGCATTGTCGAAGGAAATCTACCAACTCACAAAAACCTTCCCCAAGGAAGAAATGTTTGGGTTGGTATCCCAAATGCGCAGGGCAGCTGTTTCGATTGCCTCAAATATCGCCGAAGGCGCGGCACGTCGCGGTAATAAGGAATTTTCACATTTTCTCTATATAG
>DRJZ01000158.1 GCA_011052015.1 Acidiferrobacteraceae bacterium
AGAATATAGCTGGCCCGTTCCAGCAGATCCCGGGTCAGCTTGGCTTTTTCGGGATGGCTTTTCCAGTTGTACAGGGTTTTCTCATTACCCAGCCCCAACAATGTCATTTGCTGACCACCTGTCAGGCTCCACTGGCTAAAAATATTGAAAATTGCAGGCAGCAAAGAGCCGGTTACCTCCGGTCCGCGTTGAAGTAACTGTTCTGCTTGAGCTGTCATACCTCACCTCCATAACTGTAATGTTATAGTGTATGGTTACAGCCTAGCAGACTGTAACATTACAGTCAACTAGCTACAGCTATCTGCGCGATGTACTGGACCTCTGATCAATGTGGAGCGTGGGTGGAGCGCGAAAAGCCGGTGTGTCTATATCATGTTGTTTATATTAGTTTTTTCTGTGTTTTTGTGGAGGTTCAAGTCCTCTCCCCGGCACCATTTCCCTAGACTATAACAGACCATCAGAAACCGCCAAAGATACTGTATTTACAGTGTTTTTATTCTCTCTGATTTTCTGTTTCGTTGTCACTCATTGTCTCTGAATGTAGCTCCCGATACAATATGCGCAGATCCCGGCACGCCGGAGGACGTTTGGTGCGGGCTACGAACTTGCGCAGCCGATGCAAAACCAAACCCGCCTCGTAGCGCGTGAGGGACAGACCGAGCCGACTGTATGCCTCCACTACCGCATGCGCACCCGAATGCTTGCCCAGCACCAGGCGGTGTTGACGTCCCAGCTCCGTCGGATCCACCCCCTGGTAGTTCAAGGGGTCCTTCAACAACCCGTCTACATGAATGCCCGCTTCGTGGGTGAACGCCCCTTCGCCCACCAGGCTCTTTTGCCAGGCCAAGGGGCGCCCGGAAGCGTTTGCGACATATTGGGAAAGGGTGTGAAAATCCTGAAGGTCGATATCAATCCGGTAACCGTAGAGCTGCTTCAGACCCATCACCACCTCTTCCAGAGCGGCATTGCCGGCACGTTCGCCGAGACCGTTAATCGTGGTATTGACGTGGGTAGCGCCGGCAAGGGCGGCGGCCAACGTATTGGCCGTGGCCAAACCCAGGTCATCGTGGGCATGCATCTCAAGCTCCAGATCGGTGGCAGCACAAAGACGATGGATGTTTTCCAGCACACCGAAGGGCTCCATCACCCCCACGGTATCGGCAAAACGAAAACGCCGTGCCCCGGCGGTCTGGGCCGTCTCCAGCACCTGCAACAAAAAATCGGGGTCGGCGCGCGAGGCATCCTCGCCGCCCACGCATACTTCAAGGCCCAAATCCCGCACATGGGGAACATGACGGTGGATAGCAGCGAGAACGCCCTGGCGATCCATGCCCAGCTTGTTAAGGATCTGCTGATCGGACACGGGGATAGACAAATTAACCATGTGGACGCCAAGGTCACAGCAAAGAAGCAAATCCCCGGTGCACATTCGGCTCCACACCAGGAGCCGGGCGTTGAGTCCGAGGGCGGCCACGGTGCGGATACCATCACGTTCTTCCCCGCCCATGGCGGGGATGCCGATCTCCATCTCGGGCACACCTATGGCATCAAGGCCACGGGCGATGGCAAGTTTCTCATCCAGGGTAAAGGCCACGCCCGCCGACTGCTCACCATCACGCAATGTCGTGTCATTGATGGTCAGGGTGCGTTGTTCAACAATCATAATTTCAATGCTTAGGAATAAGTCGGTGCGAACACCTTTTCCGGATCCGCTACCGGACTGTCCTCACCCCAGTAGGGTGACAGCTTACGCAGTTGTGCCACCACAGGGGGAACGGCCCGGATGACACCCTCGATTTCTTCCGTGGTGTTGTAGCGCGACAGGGAGAACCGCACCGTGCCGTGGGCCGCGGTATAGGGAATGCCCATGGCCTGCATGACGTGCGAGGGTTCCAGAGAACCCGAGGTACAGGCCGAACCGCTGGAGGCGGCGATACCGGCTCTGTTGAGCAACATAAGAATGGCCTCGCCCTCGATGTACTCGAAAGCGATGTTGCTGGTATTGGGCAGGCGATTATCCAGGTCACCGGTGACAAAGGCATTGGGCACCACGCCGAGAATGCCTTCTTCAAGGTGGTCGCGCATGGTCTTGACCGCGGTACTCTCATACGCCAGGTTTTCCATGGCCAGTTCCGCAGCCCTGCCCAGGCCAGCAATAGATGCGGCATTTTCCGTGCCGGCACGGCGCCCACGTTCCTGGTGACCACCACGCAGCAATGGCCGGAAACGTGTACCCCGCCGAAGGTATAACACACCAATGCCTTTGGGCGCATGCAGTTTGTGTCCGGAAACAGACAACATATCAACGGCGCTGTTCTTCAAATCAATGGGCACCTTGCCCACTGCCTGCACCGCATCTGTGTGGAACATCACACCTGCAGCCCGGGCCAGTTCCGCCATCTCGAGCACCGGGAACAGCGTTCCCGTCTCATTATTGGCCCACATGACGGAAACAATCGCGACCCGGTCAGACAGCAGTCGCCGATACACGTCCAGATCCAGGCGACCCTTGCTGTCGACCTTCATGCGATGAATGGTGTAACCGTCCTTTTCAAGATATTCACACAAGGTAAGTACGGCGGGATGCTCAACCTGGGTGATGATGATTTCCCTGCGTTCAGGTTGCGCCTTCAGCGATGAAAGTATGGCGGTAGAGTCGGATTCCGTACCACAAGAGGTAAAGATGATCTCCGAGTCGTGTTCGGCGCCAAGTAGAATCTGCACCTGTTCACGCGCCTGCTTAATGGCGCGGCCAACCTTGTTACCAAAACTGTGCATGGACGAGGGATTGCCGAACTGTTCGGTGAAATACGGCAACATGGCCTCCACCACCAACGGATCCACCATGGTGGTGGCGTTGTTGTCCAGGTAGATATCAGCCATGCTCATATCCCCGCCCGGGCAAGCTGCGACATCTGGCTGGCGGGTACTACCTTGATAAATTCACCCAGCTCTTCCATCAGGCGCTGCTGGATCCCACCGAGGGTCATGGAAATCACCTGACAACCGGAACAGGCTCCGCTCATGTTCACGTATACGGTATTGCCATCCACTTCCACCAGTTCCACATCGCCATTATCGACTTGCAGTTGGGGACGGATGGATTCGATCACTGTCTCGATACGACGAATACGCTGCAAGTTGGTCATCGTCGAATCACGGGATGCCGCCACAGGTTGTGCTTCGGCCGGAGGTGCCTGTACGTGGAATACCTCGCCCTGCTCCGCCAGCACCCTGGTGAGAATTCCCTCGATCGCTTCATGACAGGAGGAACACCCACCGCCCGCCTTGGTGTAGTTCGTTACATCCTCTACCGTACGCAGATCGTTGCTACGAACCGTCTCTTCAATCATCGCATCACTAATGGCAAAGCATTTACACACCAGCGCACCTTCTTCGTGTTTGTCCTGCCACTCCTCGCCGCGGTAATTCGCTATGGCGGCCTGCAATGCCTCACGGCCCATCACCGAGCAATGCATCTTTTCAGGTGGCAATCCATCAAGAAAATCAGCGATATCCTGGTTGCTTATCTTGAGTGCCTCATCCAGGCTTTTACCCTTAACAATCTCGGTAAGGGCCGATGAGGAAGCGATGGCCGAGCCACAACCAAAGGTCTCGAAACCCGCATCCAGGATAATCGTGGTCTCCGCATCTACCTTGAGGGTAAGACGCAGGGCATCGCCGCAGCTAATGGAGCCTACTTCGCCCACGGCATTGGCATCGGTAATCGCACCAGCGTTTCTTGGGTTAAAAAAATGTTCTTTTACCTTTTCCGAGTAATCCCACATAAGTTCCTACCCTGTTGATTAAGCATCCTGACGCCAATTGGAACCGCAAGTAACTTGCAATCGCGTTATACGTTATAGGTTAGGAATAGCAAGCGCTGTGCCATGCGCGAGATCTCGATGTCAAGCGTTGTTTTTAATGATTTTTCCCACAATAGCTAGCGCATAGACACTGTCACAAAGACCACCAAGCTGGTTATTTGTTGGTTTTGCTACAAAGAACCCGGGCCAGGCGAAGCATCCCTATACCTGAAGCCAGGAGTCTGTCGGACTTAGGATGATTCTACTGCGGCGGCGGGAAATCGGCCCATTTTCTCGATCTTTTTCGTTAAATAGGCCCACTATTCGCCTCAAAAGATCGAGAAAATGGTCTCAATTTCCCACTCGCCTCGCTACGAACACCTAAATCCGACAGACTCCTGGCTGCTTGCAACTACCCTCTTATTCATCCCAC
>DRJZ01000159.1 GCA_011052015.1 Acidiferrobacteraceae bacterium
AGGATGAGGGGATATTAAAATCAATAACTTATCCTTGTTTTATTCCCTCACCCTCGCCCTCTCCCGGAGGGAGAGGGGATTAATAGAAGTGCCCTGGTGTTAGTCGGCCTCTTCGATCCAGGCCATCTGAATGGCCTCAAGAATTTTTTCGCCACAATGCTCTGGATCGTCATCAAATTCTTCAAGCGCCACCACCCACTTCATTAAATCCGGAAAAGATACCGTCAGCGGGTCTACGTCGGGGCGCTGGTCTGCCAGGGCAATGGCAATGTCTCGGCTGTCTATCCACTTCATAACGGGCGCACTCCTCAGTGATCTTCAGACGCAAGATTGATGGTGTAACGGGGAATCTCAACCACCAGGTCCTCGGCGCCCACAATAGTCTGGCAACTCAATCGCGATTCAGGCTCCAGGCCCCAGGCCTTGTCCAGCAGGTCTTCCTCCTCCTCTTGCGGTTCATTGAGGCCATCAAAGCCCTGGCGAATAATGACATGACAGGTGGTGCAGGCGCAGGCCTTTTCACAGGCATGTTCGATGCCGATACCGTGTTCCAGGGCCGCATCACAGATACTAATACCTGGAGAGACTTCAAATTCGGCGCCCTCGGGACAAATCTCGGTATGGGGCAAAAATGTAATCTTGGGCATTACACACTTTAGTCCTTAAATTCGTCTATGCGGTGTCCGGCCAGTGCCTGGTGAATACCGGCGTCCATGCGCCGGGCGGCAAACTCCTGGGTCGCATCGTTGAGGACCCCTATGGCGCGTTTGATGGCGAGAGGGTCTTCACCATCACGCAAGGTCACCAACTCCTGGACCCGAGTTTCGATCTGTTCCCGCTCTGCCAGTTCGAGCAAATCCTCACCGTCTTGGGCCAGGGCCGATCGAAGCGCCTCAATACTGCGATCGGCATCCACCCGCTGTTCGCGCAGATTACGTGCCGCCACATCATCACCGGCATGCTCAATGGCATCACGCAACATGGTCTCAACCTCCTGGTCACTCAGGCCATAAGAGGGCTTGACCTCCACTTTGCTCTCGACACCACTGGCCTCTTCCCGCGCCTTCACCGCAAGCAGACCATCGGCATCCACCTGAAAGGTAACCTGAATACGCGCTGCTCCGGCCACCATAGGCGGTATACCACGTAATTCAAAATGGGCCAGTGAGCGGCAATCTGATACCAATTCCCGCTCACCCTGTAAAACATGCAATGACAGGGCGATTTGCCCATCCTTGAAGGTGGTAAAGGTCTGCGCCCGAGAGGTGGGGATGGTCGAATTCCTCGGTATAATCTTTTCCACCATCCCCCCCATGATCTCGATCCCCAGGGACAACGGGATCACATCCAACAGCAATAGATCCCTGCCAGACTGATTGCCAGCCAATATATCGGCTTGTAGCGCCGCACCCATGGCTACCACCTTGTCAGGGTCGATATCGTCCAGGGGGGACTGACCAAAAAAATCCGACACCATCCTTCTCACCAAAGGGATCCGGGTTGAACCACCGACCAAAACTACACCCTGTATATCACTCGCGTTTAAACCAGCATCTCGCAATGTGCGCCGACACGGCAGCATCGTTTTTTTTATCACAGGGGCAATCAATTCACCCAAGGTCTCACGATCCAAACTGCCGCGCCATTCACCGCCCTGAGGACGTTCCAGGGTCCACTCAGTCGAATCGGCATGACTCAAAGTTTCCTTAATGTCACGGGCAAGCTTGAGGAGTCGCCGCTGTAGGCACAAATCCTGGGCCAACTCAATGCCATCCTGCAACATAATCCATTCGGCAATCACATGGTCGAGGTCATCACCCCCCAAGGCCGAGTCACCCCCCGTGGCCAAAACTTCGAACACGCCCTGATGCAGACGCAGGATTGAAATGTCAAAGGTCCCCCCGCCCAGATCGTAAATCGCATACACACCTTCCGGATTTTGGTCGAGCCCATAAGCAATGGCTGCCGCAGTGGGTTCGCTCAACAAACGCAGCACATTGATCCCTGCAATCCTGGCGGCGTCTTTAGTAGCCTGGCGTTGGGCCTCATCGAAATAGGCCGGCACGGTAATGACGGCGCCATTGAGCTCATCACCTAGTGATTGTTCGGCACGCTGCTTAAGGTTACGCAAGATATCAGCAGAAATTTCCACCGGGCTGACACTGCCAGCAACTGTCTTGATGCGAGGCATATCCGATTGGGTTTGCTCAAATTTATAGGGCAGAACATCACCCAGGCCCTTTACATCCTCCACACCACGCCCCATCAAGCGCTTTACCGAGGACACCGTATTCAAGGGGTCTTGCTGTAACATCTCAGCCGCAGCATGGCCCACCACCGGTTGGGCATCGGCTTGATAGCGAACCACGGATGGCAACAGATGCTGACCCTGAGCATCGGCCAGGGTTTCGGCCACACCACTGCGCACCGTAGCGACCAGTGAATGGGTGGTGCCCAAGTCGATACCCACCGCCAGCCGACGCTGGTGTGGCGCAGACGAAAGCCCCGGTTCGCTGATTTGTAGTAAGACCATACAATATTTTAGTGCTGTAACGAAGACGAAGAATTTGCAAATTAAAGTTTAGGGTCTACACCTGTGCTCTCCGTGCCTCTGTGGCAAAAAAGCAAAAGATTTAGGTGGATAAAGTCTAACCGAGTTCTTCTTCCAGCGCCTCGACTTCCAGTTGGAGTTTGCTAAGAAACTGCATTTCCCGCACCAGGGTTCGAGCCCGCTTAAGGGATCCGTCACTATCTTGGCCCAGGGACACTTTAAGGAATGCGATATTTTTATCCAGTCGTGACGCCACGTCATGAGCCAATGCAGTTACCCGTTCGCCTGGCTCATCACTGCCGCGCACCGCACTCAAGGCCTCACGTAACACCATCTGCTCCATGAGAAACTCCGGGTCCATGGTGGTATCGGTCTCGGCATTGACATCGACACCTCGCAGGCCAAGCATGTAACGTCCCCGCTCCAGGGGATCTTTAAGGGTTTGAAAGGCCTCGTTGACCAGGGCAGCCATCTGCATCGACAGCCGCCGTTCCTGATTGGTGGCATTTACAAAACGATCTGGGTGTATCCGGCGCTGAAGTTCCCTGTAACGTGAAGAAAGGTTGCTAAGGTCTAATTGAAAATCGACCGGAATTTCAAATAACTCAAAATAATTCTTTCCGAGATCGGCCTGCATGGCTGACAACCCGCCCTGAAGTTATACCGTGAAGCTTTCGCCACAACCACAGGTATCTTTTACATTTGGGTTGTTAAACTGAAAACCCTCATTCAACCCCTCTTTGGTGTAATCCAACTCTGTACCATCCAGGTGCAACAGGCTCTTGGGGTCGACAAACAGCTTGACACCATAGGACTCAAAGACCTGGTCATCGCTATCAATCTCATCCACAAACTCCAGGACATAGGCAAACCCGGAACAACCGGTAGTCTTGATACCCACACGAATTCCAGCACCCTTGCCACGATTCTCCAGAAATTTGCGCACATGGTCTGCGGCACCTTCGGTCATGCTGATAGCCATATTCGTTCCTGTCTGCTCAACACCAATAGCGTTTACGGCAACCACTCAGGCGGCGTCTTTACTGCCTGAAGTTTCACCACGCTTTTTACGAATATTTGTAACCGCCGCCTTGATTGCGTCTTCGGCCAATACCGAGCAATGAATTTTTACCGGCGGCAAAGCGAGCTCTTCGGCGATCTGGGTGTTTTTGATTTCTTCCGCCTCATCCAGGGTCTTGCCCTTGACCCATTCGGTTAACAATGAACTGGAAGCAATGGCGGAACCACAACCATAGGTCTTGAATCGTGCGTCTTCAATGATACCGTCGTCACTGACACGAATCTGAAGTTTCATCACGTCACCACAGGCCGGCGCACCGACCATACCGGTACCGATGGAGGCGTCCTCTTTATCGAAGGAACCCACGTTACGGGGATGCTCGTAGTGGTCCAGAACTTTATCGCTATATGCCATGATATCTATACTCCTGATAAACTACACTCAGCGTAGCTAATGGGCCGCCCACTGAACTGAATCTAAATCGACACCGTCTTTAAACATTTCCCACAACGGTGACAGGTCTCGTAATCGTCCAATACTCTCCTGAACCACCTTAATAGCGTAGTCAACCTCTTCCTCACTACTGAACCGACCCAGGGTGAATCGAATAGAACTGTGGGCCAACTCGTCGTTGCGCCCCAGAGCGCGTAATACATAAGACGGTTCCAGACTAGCCGAGGTACACGCCGAACCACTGGAAACAGCCATATCTTTAAGGGCCATAATCAGGGACTCGCCCTCAACAAAATTGAAGCTGATATTTAAGTTGCCAGCGATGCGCTGGTCCATATCCCCATTGACATAGACCTCTTCGATATTCTGTAGCCCTTGGTATAGACGGTCCCGCAGATGGCGGATACGATCCGATTCCGCGATCATCTCTTGCTTGGCAAGACGAAAGGCCTCGCCCATACCCACAATCTGGTGGGTGGGCAGAGTCCCGGAACGCAGACCCCGCTCGTGACCGCCACCATGCATCTGGGCCTCCAGACGCACCCGGGGTTTACGCCGCACATAAAGTGCACCGATACCCTTAGGGCCATAGACCTTATGGGCGGAAAAAGACATCAGGTCTACATTCATTTCATTGACGTCTATGGCCACCTTGCCGGCACTCTGGGCAGCATCACTGTGAAAAATAACTCTTCGTTCCCGGGTCAGCTTGCCGATGGCGGCAAGATCCTGGACGACTCCAATCTCATTGTTGACGTGCATGATCGACACCAGGATGGTGTCATCGCGCAACGCGGCCTCAAGCTTGGCAAGATCAATCAGTCCGTTTTCCTCGGGCTCGAGGTAGGTCACCTCATAACCCTCCCGTTCCAACTGGCGGCAGGTGTCAAGAACGGCCTTGTGCTCTGTTTTGCAGGTGACAATGTGCTTACCCTTTTTGTGATAAAAATGGGCGGCGCCCTTGATGGCCAGATTATCCGACTCGGTGGCCCCTGAAGTCCAAATGACCTCGCGAGGATCGGCCCCTATCAGCACAGCCACATCCTTGCGCGCTTGCTCGACGGCGGCTTCTGCACTCCAACCGAAACTATGCGATCGCGATGCCGGGTTGCCAAACTCACCGTCGGGGGTGAGGTACTGCATCATCTTTTCCGCCACCCGTGGATCAACCGGGGTGGTCGCAGAATTATCCATATAAATCGGCTTTTTCATACATTCCTCCGCAGACTACGCTGGTCTGTACCCAACCGATCCGCCCTGCCAGCCATGATGTTTTCTAAAACTTGCTTGCATCAATACTAATAGCTCGAGACGCCTACATCGGTGCGATTTTCCTGACGCATGGCGACCTCCTGGACATTGGGTCGATTCACCAACTCGCCCAGGCTGATACCACTGAGAAACTCGCGGATGCGCTCACTCAGATCTTCCCATAGGTAATGGGTGAGACAACGTTCTTCACTTGAACAATTTTGATCCCCACCACAACGGGTGGCATCAATCTGTTCATTGATAGCGACAATAATCTCCGCCACCGAGATCTTCTCCGGCGCCATAGCCAAGGCATAACCTCCCCCAGGCCCTCGGGTGCTCTGCACCAGACCCTGGCGTCGCAACCGTGCAAACAATTGCTCGAGATAAGACAGTGATATCCCTTGGCGTGCCGCAATCTGAGCCAAGGTGACGGCGCCCTTGTCAAAATGTATCGCCAAATCTAACATGGCCGTGACCGCATAACGGCCTTTTGTCGTCAATTTCATAACTCTACCCCGTTGTACGTGCTTACTGCGGTAAGCGGTATCCTGACCACCCCACGAACGTGCGGTGTGCCGCAGGTCGCAGCGGCTAAGCCAAACGATATCTGGTATGCCGATATCCCCAACCCACTAGTGCCATTGTAGCCATTCCTGACTACTTTAGTCAACTTTTCCTTCCTGAGGTCCTGCAACCGCCCCGGGGTCATCATCTTCAAGTTTATCCACTACCAAGGCGGGCAATTCCACCTGCTCCAGATCAATCCCAGATTGCTTAAGCTTTTGGCACATCATTTCCATCTTGGCATCCACCGCATGCAGGTGATCAAGGATGGTATCCACCGCCTGGGCCACCGGGTCAGACACCTGCCTGGCCTGACCATAGGCATCAAAACCAATCTTTTTTGCCATTTCCACCTGCTTGGCGCCCGGTTTACTGGGCCGGGTCACTATATGAGCCGGTATCCCCACCACCGTGGCCCCCTCCGGCACATCTTTAATTACCACCGAGTTCGAGCCCACCCGAACACCGTTGCCAAGCTTGATGGGACCCAGGATCTTGGCCCCCGCACCCACCACCACGCTATCACCTAAAGTAGGATGACGCTTCACCGCTTGCCAGGTGGTGCCCCCCAAGGTGACACCGTGGTACAGGGTACAGTCATCGCCAATCTTGGCGGTCTCCCCGATCACTACCCCCATACCGTGATCGATAAAAAAACGCCGCCCAATCTGGGCGCCGGGATGTATTTCGATACCGGTAAACCAGCGCGCCACATGGGACAGGATCCGTGCCAACCACAGAAATCGCCACCCCCATAGCCTGTGGGTTAATCGGTGGAACAATACCGCGTGGACTCCCGGATAAGCGGTCAGAATCTCAATGGTGGAACGGGCTGCAGGGTCCCGTTCAAAAACGCAGTGAATATCCTCTTTTAGACGGGCAAACATGGCTCTCCTCTATGGGCTGAGCGCATTAGGCAATTCCCGACTATTTCTGTCAAGGTTGACGTGTCTGTTGTTTTTGTACTTGGGTCAAGATACCGCGCAGGATATTGACCTCTTCGGTGCTCAGGTCTGCACGGTTAAACATCCGTGTCAGCTTGCGCATGAGCTTACGGGGGTGCTCGGGATCAAGAAAATCAAGTTCAACCAGGACTCGTTCCAGATGGGCATAAAAACCCTGGCGATTCTGTTGTGGGGCCAGGGCGGTCGATGCCCCTGTGGGAAATGACTCCGCCACGGGGGCAGGGGCATCGGTACTGGCCAACAAAATTTCATAGGCCATGATCTGTACCGCAGCGGCAAGATTCAAAGATGCAAACTCATCCTGGGTGGGGATGGTCACCAGATAGCGGCATTGATCCACCGCATCGTTGGTGAGCCCGGCCCGTTCCTGACCAAATAACAGTGCAACAGGCGAGTGAGCGGCATGCTCGAGCAGGGTATGGGCACATTCCCGTGGGTTCAATGCCGGCCACTCAATACTGCGGCGCCGGGCGCTAGTGCCGATGACCAAACCGTAACCGGCAATGGCCTCATCCAATGACTGACATACCACGGCCTCCTCAAGCACGGCATTGGCGCCCGAGGCCCGGACGGTCGCCTCCGCACTGGGAAAGCCCTGGGGTGAGACCAGGCAGAGCTGGCTCAGGCCCATATTCTTCATGGCCCGGGCAGCACCGCCGATATTACCTGGGTGGGTGGTGTCGACAAGAACGATACGAATGCGATCTAAGAACATCTATGTTTTTTCACCCTGCCGATCCTCTCGCCAAGACGCCAAGCACGCCAAGGGAAAGACGGTACTGTGAGTCCCTCAGCGGGGGCGAAAGCTTCACGCGCATGTTCAATCTCATTGTTGTTGAATATATTCAATCATTCGTTTGCGGGCTTGGCGCCTTGGCGAGAGCCCATTATCGGCTTGGCGTCCACGAATTTTGCTGTAGAGCCATCTTTCCAATATTACCCCTGCGGCCGATGCCGTAATTTGCTAAAGTCCCGGCCCGGCCCGATAGGGTATGGCCCCACGCGTTCAAGCGTTGCGCCCTTCCCTAAAAACATAGAAAATGACTCATGCCTAATGACCTACAAGGCTGGAGTGTAACAGTCCACAGATCTGACACCGATTTCCATCAACAGTAATTACGGAGCACTCCATGCACCCCATGCTCAACACTGCGGTCAAGGCAGCGCGCCAGGCCGGAAATATTATCATGCGTCACCTGGACCGTATCGATCAGTTGACGATCGAAAGCAAGGGACGCCACGATTTTGTAACTGAAATTGATCGCAACGCAGAGTTGGCGATCATCGACACCATCCGCTCGGCCTACCCTGGCCATGCCATCATCGCTGAGGAGAGTGGCCAACAACCCGGTGAGGACTACGAGTGGATTATCGATCCACTTGATGGCACCACCAATTTTTTACATGGCTTTCCGCAGTTTGCGGTATCCATCTGTGCCAGAAAAAACGGCGTGCTGGATCAGGCCGTGATCTTCGACCCAGTCAAAAATGAATTATTCACGGCCTCCCGCGGCCAAGGCGCGCAACTCAATAGTCGACGAATGCGCGTAAGCACAGTATCGCAAATGTCCAACACCCTGTTGGCCACAGGATTCCCAGTCCGCCAACCAGGCCACATGGATGCCTGGACCAAGATGTTTAGCACCATCCTGCCACGCACCAGCGGTATACGCCGGGCGGGCTCTGCGGCCCTGGATCTGGCCTATGTAGCGGTCGGCCGTTTCGATGGCTTTTGGGAGATCGGCCTGCATTCCTGGGATATGGCCGCAGGCTGCCTGCTGATACAAGAGGCCGGGGGCATGAGCGGAGACTTCCTCGGTGGCCAGAAGATCCTGGAGAGCGGCAACATCATTGCCGGCAATCCCGAAATTTACCCACAGCTACTGCGTTTGATCGGCCCCCATGTCACTGCCGAGCTCAGTACCTGAGTTGTGCCAATCTGGACCGAAGGCTTAGACTAAAACGAGTCCTGTCCCAATTTTGAGTGAGTACCCAATCACGCTGCCACAGAATTCATAGAGAAATGCGTATCTGCAACACCATGTCGTGATTATGCGAGATATAGAAACATGCCCAAAACCATCATAATGACCAACAACCATAATAGTAAGGTCATACTCTGTGCTCTCCGTGTCTCTGTGGCGAAGACCCGTTTAAACCAAGGCTGGAAAGTACTCGGGACCTAGACCATGCAACAACAATTATTCAATGCCAACGACTCATCCAGCACTGACGAGGCCACCCTCGTCACCAGTCAATCAGATCTATCGGGACATACCCCCATGATGCAGCAATACCTGCGCATCAAGGCCGAACAACCCGGCATGCTGCTGCTGTATCGCATGGGCGACTTCTACGAACTGTTTTTCGATGATGCCGCTCGTGCTTCTGAACTGTTGGATATTGTACTGACCTCCCGGGGCAGTTCGGCAGGGGAACCGATCCCCATGGCAGGCATTCCGGTCCACGCCTTGGAACAGTACCTGATCAAACTGGTCAATCAAGACCAGGCGGTAGCCATTTGTGAACAAATCGGTGAACCCGGCAAGACCAAGGGGCCCGTAGAGAGGAAGGTGGTACGCATTGTCACCCCCGGCACCCTGACCGACGAGGCCCTGCTCAACGAGCGTCAGGACAATCTTTTAGTCGCCCTCTACCAAGACAGTAATATTTATGGCTTGGCGACTTTGGCGCTTTCCAGTGGCCACTTTGTCATTCAGGAATGCCAGGACCACGAGGCCCTGCTCGACGAACTGGCCCGGATCGGCCCGGCTGAAATCTTGGTTCAACAACATACCGACTGGTCCTTGGGTAACCTTCAAAAAACAATACGCCAAGTGTCAGCAAGCTTCTATAACACCGATACTGTGGCACAAACCCTTTGTGAGCATTTTGCGGGTGAGGATCTGGCTAGCCTGGGTTGCGCCAATCTCGAGGTGGCCACTGTGGCGGCGGCCTGCCTGTTGCGCTACGCAGCAGATACCCAACGCAGCGGCCTACCCCACATTCAAAAACTTCATATTGAATATCGCCACCAGCATCTTGTGCTGGACCCTGCCAGTCGCCGCAACCTGGAAATAGACGTTAACCTCAATGGTGGCCGCGACAATACCCTGCTCGCCGTTCTCGACAACTGTGGGACCGCCATGGGGGCACGGCTGTTGCGGCACTGGCTACACACCCCGTTGCGCGACCATGATGCCATAGGCCAGCGTCTGCACGTTGTCGGCATCCTATTGGACCACCACGCCTTCGAAGACATCCGTGCCAGCCTGTGCCGGATAGGCGACATCGAACGCATCCTCGCCCGATTGGCCCTGGGTAGCGCCCGTCCGCGTGATCTATTACGCCTGGGTGTCGCCTTGGCCAGCCTGCCACAGTTAAGGACGCAATTGCAGCCTTTTGATTCACCGCTGCTGCACAGACTGGTAAAGGAGATTGGTGAGTTTCCCGAGATTGTCAAATTACTCAATCGCGCATTGGCCAATGAGCCGCCCCAATCGATTCGGGATGGCGGCGTCATACGCACCGGCTACGATGGCCCATTGGATAAACTGCGTCAACTCAGTGACAACGCCGGTGACTATTTGGTGAAACTGGAAGTCCGGGAACAGTCCCGTACCGGCATCCCAAAACTCCGGGTACGATACAACCGGGTACACGGCTACTACATTGAGATCAGCAAGGCCCAGACGGGCGATATCCCGTCGGACTACAGCCGCCGACAAACCCTTAAAAATGTAGAACGTTACATCACCCCAGAACTCAAAACCCTGGAAGATCAGGTGCTAGGTGCCAAGGAAAAAGCACTGGCATTAGAGAAGGCCCTGTACGAGGACCTATTGAACCGATTAAAAGAGCATCTTGCGCCACTGCAAACATGCAGCCGTGCCCTGGCGCAACTGGATGTGCTCAACAACTTTGCCGAACGGGCCCATGCTCTCAACCTCACCTCCGCAGTGCTTAGTGACACCCCGGGCATCCAGATTCGTGATGGCCGCCACCTCATCGTAGAAAAAAATATTGGCAAGGCCTTTATTCCCAATGATATTGATCTGGATCAGGACCGGCGCATGCTGATCATTACCGGACCCAACATGGGCGGCAAGTCTACCTATATGCGTCAAACCGCCATCATTGCCCTACTCGCCCACACCGGAAGCTTCGTCCCCGCCACATCCGCAACCATTGGACCCATGGACCGCATCTTTACCCGCATTGGCGCCGCCGATGATCTTGCCGGTGGGCGCTCAACGTTCATGGTGGAAATGTCAGAGACCGCCAATATCTTGAAACATGCAACGACCCAAAGCCTCACCCTGCTGGATGAGATCGGGCGTGGCACCAGCACCTTTGACGGGCTGTCGCTGGCCTGGGCCTGCGCCGAACACTTGGCCGGGAGCGTGGGTGCCTACACCTTGTTTGCCACCCACTATTTTGAACTCACCAGCCTCGCCGATCACATTGATTCGGTTGCAAACGTACACCTGCAGGCCATCGAACACGGCCACAAGATCGTCTTTATGTATCAAGTCAAACCCGGACCTGCCAGTCAAAGCTATGGGCTCCAGGTCGCTGCCCTGGCAGGGGTGCCCAAGGAAGTATTGGCCGGGGCACGATCAAAACTCGTCGAACTGGAAAACCAATACGATGACGCCAACAACACCGGCCCAGATCGCGAACTAATGGGTGTATTTGCCGATAAAAAGACAAGCCCTGAATGGGTGACTGAGCTACGAAATATGAAATTAGACGAAATGAGTCCGCGCCAGGCCCTTGAGGGGCTATACAAACTACAACGACGCGCAGCGCAGGATGTCGAAAAATAATAGATTATCATTCCGGAAATGCGAAGCATTATCCGGAACCCATAGCCCTGCCCCACCGAGCCAAACATATGCATTCCCACGCGGGAGCGTGGGAACGAGGTGCTACGTACAAACCAACCGCTTTGCCGACATGATTTACCTGACCGGCGGCGACCTCCGTGTCCTTCCAGGTGACAAATTTCTAAGTCATTGATTTATATGCTAGCTTAGAATCTTGTCACTTGTAGATCTGCGGCCGCGCAGCGGCA
>DRJZ01000160.1 GCA_011052015.1 Acidiferrobacteraceae bacterium
TGAATGGCGCGCCCGGAGGGATTCGAACCCCCGGCCCCTGCCGTCGGAGGACAGTGCTCTATCCAGCTGAGCTACGGGCGCAAAATCGTTAAAACCGGTTCTAGCCTTCCCTGGCGTCGCGTCGTGCTATCTATAACACCGGCCTCACCTTCCCTGGTGAGGCGTTCGCCGAATTAGGCTTCCTTCCTGTTGTCCCAAATACGGGGGCGCAAGGATACCCAATACCACCGGGTCCCGTCCATTTTTACCCCAAATCCAGTTACCCCAGGGTATTCCAACCCATCTATTTTAGGGTATACTGATATACCCGTACTTTAAGACTTCAGGCGCCAATAACTCTTGGTAAGACAACGCGTTAGCGGTGATAATCTTCCTGAAATTAACCCGAGAAGGACGAATACAATGAGCGATAGTCAATTTTTAAAGGTTTTCGGCGGTATGCTGATGGGCCTTATTGCACTCACCTTGGTGATTTATGCGGTTGCCAACATGGTTGGCGGCAAGGCCACTGTAAAGCTTTCCCAAACCGGCCATGATAAAGCCGTGGCGGAACACATTCAGCCCATGGGTATCCTGGCTGTTTCCGCAGCTGCGGCCATGGATACTTTGATCCCTACGGCCAGTGCTGCAGACGGTAAGGCCACATATAATGCCGCCTGCACCGCGTGTCACGGAACCGGTGTCGCCGGAGCCCCCAAGGTGGGCGACAAAGCCAGTTGGAAACCCCGTATCGCCCAGGGTAATGACACCCTGTATGAGCATGCCCTCAAAGGCTACCAGGGTAAAAAGGGATTTATGCCGGCCAAGGGTGGTAATGCCAGCCTTGCCGATGCCGATGTGAAGGCTGCGGTGGATTTCATGGTGGCCCAAAGCAAATAGGTAGGGACCCAGTAGTTTAGTATTCGCTAAACTACGACCCGACGAAAAAGGCCAGCCCATATTGGGTTGGCCTTTTTTATGCCTGAAGCGGTATCCTCCAGGCTGGTGAAGTGAGGTGTTAAACTATAACAATGGGATGACCCTATTTGTGTGCTCCAAAGAACAAGACCCGCCTTATAATCGTCTTACACCAGATCGCATCCTGGCAGCTGTAGAACAACTCGGCCTGGAATGTGACGCCCGTCTGCTGGCCTTAAATAGTTATGAAAATCGTGTCTACCAAGTCGGTATCGAAGATGCGAAACCGGTCATTGTCAAATTCTACCGTCCCCATCGTTGGACAGATCAGGCAATAATAGAAGAACATCAGTTTGCCCAGGAATTGGCCGAACACGAAATTCCCGTCGTCGCCCCCTGGCAGGACCCATCTCAGCAAACGCTTCACCACTATGAAGGGTTCCGCTACGCGGTCTTCCCGAGACAAGGTGGTCACTGGCCAGACCTGGAATCGGCAGAAAACCTTAAGCGCTTGGGGAGATTCATCGGGCGAATCCATAGGGTTGGGGCAAGCAAACCCTTTGCCCATCGTCCCACCTTGAGCCGGGAGGATTTTGGCAGCGCATCCATTGAATTTCTTCTTGACAGCGGATTCATACCGCCCGAACTCCATCATCCCTATGCGTCCCTGGCCCAGGATTTGATGACACAGATCAACCAGGCCTACGACCGCGCCGGAGACAGCAACACCATCCGGCTGCACGGTGACTGCCACCCCGGCAATATCTTATGGACTGATGATGGCGCCCATTTTGTGGACTTTGATGACTGCCGCACGGGGCCCGCCATACAAGATCTATGGATGCTCCTGTCTGGCGAACGCCAAGACATGACTCAGCAGTTAAATCATGTGCTGGAAGGCTATGAACAGTTTCATCCATTCGATGCACGGGAGCTCAACCTTATCGAGGCACTACGGACGTTACGCATCATCCACTATGCGGCTTGGCTGGCGCGCCGCTGGGACGACCCCGCCTTTCCCAAGGCCTTTCCCTGGTTTAACGCTCAACGCTACTGGGAAGAGCATATTCTTTCCCTGCGCGAACAAGCTGCACTACTAAGTGAAGCACCCCTAAGCTACGATGCATAATGCGCGTCACCAAAGTAATGATCTCACCCAATCACCAGACCCAATTACACATCATTTATTGATCTACATCAACCAAAATGGATATTGAGTGGGGTAACGATAATTCTATAGCGTACACTTTAAGGTGCTCACCGTGAGCGATCAGAAGCTCAGAAATGAATGGGACACATAATCCATTGAGGAACCAAATCCTTGAAGTGCTCGAATTTCCAAGGCAACTGGTTCGCGCCGAACTGGCACCCAAACAATGTCCCCATGACATTCAATACGACGTCGCCGACCCAGTTTGCCTGCATTGCCTTGACGGCCCGGAATGTCAGTGGCTCTATGCCACTGATGAGGTTGCCTCTCTGAGTTCCCGCTCTCTGGACGAACTGGCGCAGGCACTGGAGTTCGCCATCCTTTCCGTCGCCGCCCAATTGGCCCATGGCGTCCATCCCGAATCAAAATGCTTATGTTCTTCCTGTGCATGGTTACAGCAGGCAGATCAACTACACAAACAAGCTATACAATCGAATCCTGATCCACAACTCTAAAGGCTCTACTCGACAAACTACCCCCGCTCTTACCAAAGTTGGGGCTCAGGATTGTCGAAACAGGACCTCAAGCTGATTTGCAGGCATTGGCCGCGCAAGGTAAAACCCTTGTATCTCGTCACAACCGAGCCTTTTTAAGGCTGACAACTGTTCCTTATTTTCGACGCCTTCAGCTATTACACGAAGATTCAGGCTTTTTGCCATGGCAATGACCGCAGTAACAATGGCCTTGTCTCCTGATTCGTTATTAATGTCGCGGACAAAAGATTGGTCTATCTTTAGAATCTGTATTGGCAGGTGCTTGAGTAGCAGCAACGAAGAGTAGCCGGTACCAAAATCATCGACTGTTATTGCATAGCCATTTTGGCTAAGTGTATTCAGATTGCTTGCAGCGTGGTCAAGTTCGAGCAAAGTGTCCGTTTCAGTGAGTTCCAACTCAATTAGACTGGGAGGCAATTGGTATGATGACACGATCTCGATAAACTTTTTGGCCAGGTCTTCCTGCTCTAATTGATAAGGCGATAAATTAACGGACACAGGTGGAACAATATGCCCACTTTGCAGCCATTGCTTAATTTGGGTGCACACACCATGCAACACCCATAACCCCAATGGGATGATCAGGCCGGTGGATTCCGCGATAGGCACGAACTCTGATGGCGGTATAGCGGTACCTGACATTGCATCAGGCATCCGCAGCAAAGCCTCCATGCCCGACATTTTTCTTGACTTCATGTGGAACTTTGGTTGGTAATGTATTTCCAAAGTATTCTGCTGCATAGCATCGCGCAGGCGGCGCTCGACATTCAGGCGGCGAGCGCTTCGTCTATTCATATTTTCATCGAAAAAATTACATCGTTTCAACCCGCGCTCTTTGGCGTGCGATAGCGCGATGTGGGCATGGCGCAATAGTTGGTCAACATTTGCCCCGTCTTCTGGATAGAGGCTGACCCCAGCCCGCACCGGCAGATAAAGCTCTTCACCATGAATTTTAAAACATTCATCAAAGCTCTTTATTAGCTGGTCAACAGTCAATAGCAGTGCATCCATACTCTCAACACCAATAAACATGATGCCAAATTCGTCACCACGCAGACGTGATAGCAAGATATTGTTCTTGCTAATGCCAAGTTTGTCACAAGTCTGAGTACTATAAAGCAGGCTACTTAACTTCTGTCCTACCGCCCTCAATAGATCATCGCCAAAGGAGTATCCAAACGAGTCATTGACTCGCTTAAACATCCCTAAGTTCAGGTTTATGATGGCAATCTTTTGCTGTTTATCACCCGCAACACGAATCATCATGTCCATATTATCAAGAAATACTTTCTGGTTTGTTAAACCAGTAATTACATCATGACTGTGGCGGTAGGCAATTTCAATATTTCGAGCTTCAATAGTAGTCTCGAGATTCTGATTCTGCTCCTTAATTAAGGTATACAACGATGCGCTTTCCAAAGTGTAGGCGCAACAATTCAGGACAATGGAAATTAACTTACATGTCGCGTCATTCAGGACATCGGGTCTTGACGGGATTCCTATAAACATTCCGCGTACGCGGTTCCGTGTCGCTAATACGTTTAGTAGCAACGTTTTCCCGCTATTGGCTGCCTCGGTTATCGTAACTCTATTCTGGTTGATCGCCCATGCAAATTTTCCACTCTCAATTAGATGGTCGATATGCTGTTGTAGGTCGGTGTGTTGCGAGTTTGGCTCGCATAAAACCATCTCGAACACTGCATCTTTTTCGCGGACTAGCAGGAAGGCCGTTGCATCCAGATCAACTATACGATTAAGGAAATCCAGTGTACGACGCAGTAATGTCAGTGGTTCTCGCTTCTGCGAATTGTCTCCATACAGGTCGCTGACCTCTTGTGCAATATCAAGCGCAAATCCATACCACTGATTGGCTTTCTCCAGAAAGGAGATACGTTCCCATAGGGAATTTTGTGTATTGTTATCGCTTGATGCAACTACCATGCTGTTAGTCCTCGGCTAATAACTCGTCGACAACTTCATCGAACTGTCTTTCGCTGAGCTCTATAATGCCCACTAAGGCTTGCTCAGGGATGTTCAAACGTGTCCAGGCAACAGGATCAAGTGGCGGTATACAGTGTTCCCCGGTGCCTCCAATACTCAGGCAATGCACGATGATATCCGCCACATGTACCACTGCCGATTCCAGGGGATAGTGTTGTGACAATTGCGGCCTATGATGGTAGGCCGTCGGTTCATGGATAGATTGAGGGATACGCCACATTTTCAATAGTGCGGAACCAACTTCGGCATGGTCATAGCCAAAAACCGCCTGTTCTCTTTCGTAGAACAGTGGCTCAGATTCGTCACGATTACTAAGCAGTGCGCTCATTACATCTGGCAACTCCATGATCAACACTAAGAGACCTACATCATGGAGTAGACCCGAGACATAGAAACGTTCAAAGTTCGATTCCCGGCGGTAAGTGGCAATATTGCGCGCAACAATACCGCAGGCAACACCATGCTCCCAGAAGGAACGCATATTTATTGTGCCGAGCGGGATATCTCTGAACAGTCGGGTCACGGTGGTGGCCAATACCAAGTCGCGTAGCTGCTCAGTACCAATAATTGTGACCGCGCGACTGATACTGTCAACCTTGCTCGGAAAGTTGAACAAGGCGCTATTTGCAATGCGCAGCAATCGAGCAGTCAGGCTTATATCGGAAACGAGGATGTTGCCGATATCCTCAAAGGAGGTATGTGGGTGGTTGACAGCTTCTACCAAGCGGGCATAGATATCGGGCAGCGTAAGTAGGGTATTGATTCGGTTTACCAGCGCATCAAGGTCCGGAATATCAGGGTTATCCATCCTTCCTGTCCTTCGCCAGCCGCTTGATGCATATTTCAAATAATGTGCTGACCGCTGGATGGATTAGATCCATATGCCTGAAACGCCGACCGGCCTCCTCTTCCAGGATGCTGCGTAAGGCAGGATCAATCGAGTCGGTGGCGGAATCCGGCTGGTCCAGTTCTTCCCCGGCAATCTCGATTGTCGGGATGCCCCAGGAGCGCAGAGTGGTCAGGTGATCGTTTGTCAGCTTAGTACCCGCAGCCAATAATCGTCGGCCGCTACGATCACAAACATCGCTGGCGACAATCACGCCAACCACTAAATTGTCCAGTGTTACATGGGCCATATTGCGATTTCCATGCTTCAGCAAGTAAATAACGTATCCCGTTTCGACCACCACGCGAGAATGTATTTTTGCGTGTATGGCCACATATCGACGGTGATGTCGACAATTGCCGAATCATGTCTTGGGTGGGTGTAATCGTGATCTTATTATTGGTTTTAGGTAAACCTTTTTACTTAATCCAGATCCTCAGTATATCGCCATAAATATGCATTAACTTTAGCAGATTAGTAGGATAAATGGGGTTGGGCAAGAAATGAGCTCACGCAATTTGTTGACTATTTTAGTCAGCTTTATGAATGGCGTAAACATATTTCTGCTTACGCTAACGATCCCGATATGAAATAGCCTCGCTAATATGCGCTTCCTTCACCGCATCCGAAGATGCCATATCGGCAATGGTACGTGCCACTCTTAAGATACGATGATAGGCCCGGGCCGATAATCCTATGCGGTCTAGGGCCGTTTCCAGTAGGGCCACTGCGCTACTTGATAGTTGGCAACTGCGATCCAGGTCCTCCCCTACCAGCTTATAGTTAAGGCAACGACTACGAGACATCTGGCGTTGTTGGGTGACGATCACCCTTTCACGCACCAGATTGCTGGTCTCACAGGGCTGTAAGCCTTCCCCGGGCCGCAAAAAAGACTTTGGCAGGGGCGGGACCTGTATGTGTATGTCGATACGGTCCATCAACGGCCCGGAGATGCGCTGCCGGTAACGCCTGACTTGCTCGGCGGTGCAGGTGCATCGACCCCGGGGATCGCCGAGATAACCACAGGGACA
>DRJZ01000161.1 GCA_011052015.1 Acidiferrobacteraceae bacterium
GTGAAACAGAACGCGGACAACGCGGCCCAAGCCAATCAGTTGGCCGTCGGCGCCCGGGATCAGGCCGAAAAAGGCGGTGAGGTGGTGGGCAAGGCCATCGGCGCCATGGACGAGATCAACAGTTCCAGCGAAAAGATCGCCAACATCATTGGTGTCATCGACGAGATTGCCTTTCAGACCAACCTGCTGGCCCTGAATGCGGCGGTGGAAGCGGCCCGTGCCGGTGAACAGGGACGGGGTTTTGCGGTGGTGGCCACCGAGGTGCGTAACCTGGCCCAGCGCAGTGCCGAGGCCGCCAAGGAGATCAAGGGGTTGATCGAGGACAGCGTGAAGAAGGTCAAGAACGGTTCTGGGTTGGTGAATGAGTCAGGCCAGGCCCTGTCCGGGATTGTGGGTAGCGTGAAGAAGGTGACGGATATTGTTTCGGAGATAACGGCGGCCAGTGCCGAGCAGTCCTCGGGGATTGATCAGATCAACAAGGCCGTTACCCAAATGGACGACATGACCCAACAGAATGCGGCCCTGGTGGAAGAGGCCGCCGCCGCCAGCCGTTCCATGGAGGAACAGGCTAAGGCCCTGACAGAGTTGGTAAACCAATTCAAGGTCGAAGACAGCGGCCAGACCGTGATCAAGATCAGGCCGCAGGGAGAGCGGCGTAGCGAGGAACGTCCGTTCCAGAACAAGCCTGTTAAGCAAATTGTTACCAGAAAAACAGGCCCCAGGAAAACAGGTACCGATGACAAGGAATGGGAAGACTTTTAGGGCCTCCCTGCTGGATATAGAACCAAGCTGGATATAGAACCAACACAAGGTGAGACAGGACAATGCGCTTTATAGCTGTGATCAATCAAAAAGGAGGGGTGGGCAAGACCACCACCACGGTCAATATGGGTCATGCCCTGGCCATGGCGGGACACAAAGTCACGGTGATGGACATGGACCCCCAGGGGCATCTTACCAAGAGTCTGGGTGTTGACCACCATAAGACGCCGGGCATGGATCGGATATTGCTCGATGGCGCTACGGTGGCTGAAATGAAGCAGACCGTGCGCGAGAATCTGACCCTGATCCCGGCCGGTCCACGATTGGCAGAGGTGGATCAACTTACTGAAGGCGGCGCCAAGCGTGGCTGGGTTCTCAAGCAGGCCATTAATGGTGATCTGGCGCAGCAAGAGTATGCATTGATCGACTGCCCCCCTTCTTCCAACCTGCTGGCCATGAATTCCTTGCTGGCTTGCAACGAGGTACTGGTGCCGGTGTCCGGTGATTACCTGTCCCTGGATGGATTGTCCCGCTTTATGGGTGTCTATGAACATATCGCCCGTGCCCTGCAAAAGGATACCCGCGAGTGGATTGTGATCACCCGTTATAACGAACGCCGGCGGATGGCACGGGGGGTGCGACTGAAAATTCAGGACACCTATCCCGGTAAGATTCTGGCTACACCCATACGAGAGAACGTCGCCTTGGCGGAAGGTCCGGCTATAGGCAAAACAATCTTTGAATATCAGAATAAGAGTAAGGGCGCCGATGATTACCGGCAGCTTGCCCAGGATCTTATAAGCAGGAGGACATTGTAATGGCCAGTAAAGATGACGTGCCGGATATTGGTTTTGACCCTCTGGCGTGGATGAAAGACAGCCCAAAGGAACCGGCAGCAGTGGTGGCGGAATCGGCACAGACCGCCGAGGTCCACGTTGAAACCAAGCTTGAGGCCCAGGCACCCGCAAAAAATAGGGGTAGGAAAAAGTCTGTGGACAAGGGGAAAACCAAGGGAAAAAAAAGCAAGGCCGGGGATGCCAAAACAGAGGTGTTGCGTCTGTCTGACAGCCTGGATATTTCCCATGTCAACGATTTATCCAGCCTCCTGAAAAGCAGGCTCGATCAACCTGCTGATATAGCACTTGATGGATCAGGGGTAGGCCGGGTCGATGGGGCGGCGCTGCAGTTATTGTCCGCCTGCGCCAAAGAGGCCCAGGCCAAAGGTATAGACTTTCGTTGGATCGCAGCCTCGGATTCTCTGACCAGTGGCGCAAAGCTGCTGGGCCTTGCTGACACCTTGCGACTCCATTGATTCGGCGGGTTATTCGTGATGCTGGATGTCAGTGCTGTCCCGTTGACTCCCTCTCCTTCCGGGAGAGGGTTGGGGTGAGGGGGTGAAATGATAACCCATGGTTTTTATATATTCCCTCGGCAACTGCGTCCTGCGTTGCTCTACCTCCTGCGTCCATGCAGTCGTCATCCCTGGATCGAGTCCAGGGCAGGCTCTGGCCTTCTCCCGGAGGGACCTCGGTACCCTCTTGTGGGGTTGGAAGGGATGACCTCGGAGTGGCTGGATGTGATGGGCGTCTTTATTGGCGATCTCCTTTCTGCCGCCCATGTGCCCTGTCATTGTAAGGATGGATGCTGTCTATGAACGATCTGGCTAAACAGCGGGAATACGGTTTTACCGACGAGCACTTTAATTGCCTGCGCGATATGGTGACCCAGTATTCCGGTATCAAGCTCCCGGATACCAAGCGGGACATGGTCTATGGCCGATTGGTCAGGCGTCTGCGGTGCTTGAATCTGGATAGTTTTGAGGAGTACTGCGAACTGGTTAGCGGGGATAGCGGCGAAGAGCGGGTGGCATTGATCAATGCCATTACCACCAACCTGACATCCTTTTTCAGGGAGAAACATCATTTTGAGTTACTGGCAGGGAGTGTGATACCCGCAGTCTTGCAGGCCAATGCCGATACACGTCGCATCCGCATCTGGTCGGCCGGTTGTTCGACCGGAGAAGAGCCCTATTCAATTGCAATGACTGTGAAAGAGGCCATGCCCAGGGCCGTGCAGTGGGATATTAAGATTTTGGCCACCGATCTGGACACCAATGTTCTGGACACGGCCCGATCAGGCATCTATCCGTTGGAGCGGGTCAGCGGATTGCCTGAAAAACGGCTCAAACGCTGGTTCCGGCGGGGTCGCGGTGAGCAGTCGGACTCGGTCAAGGTGGTGAACGAACTACAGGAAATCATACGCTTTCGTCAGTTGAATTTGATGGAAACGTGGCCCATGCGGGGTCCCTTTGACATCATTTTCTGCCGCAACGTGGTGATTTATTTTGACAAGGAAACCCAGAAAGTCCTGTTTGACAAGATAGGTAATTTGATGGCTGATGACGGCCATCTTTTTATTGGCCACTCCGAATCCTTGTTCAAGGTGACAGACCGGTTTACCTCTCTGGGTCAGACGGCCTACAGGAAGTGTGCATAGTGTCAGGGTCGAGGTCAAACCATGCTGGATAGCGCCCCAGACAAGCGGCTGCCGCCGGCATTCGAAGTATTGCCCGGGTTGGCGCACATCAAGCGCTATTGGGATCCGCACACCCAATATTACACCGCAAAGCTGTTGCCCGGTGAATACTACGTTACCGAGCACGATGAGCAACTGGTGACCGTACTGGGGTCGTGTATTTCGGCGTGTATTCGTGACGTGAGCACCGGTGTGGGAGGCATGAATCATTTCATGCTGCCTAAAAATTCCATTACCGGGGGTGATGATTGGCAAGACAGCCGTGTCAGCGCCTCGGCACGCTATGGCAACGTGGCCATGGAAAGGCTCATTAACATGATTTTGAGCCATGGCGGCAGAAGGGAAAAACTGGAGGTTAAAGTTTTTGGTGGTGGCAAGATACTCGCATCTTTGACCGACGTGGGAAATATGAATATTAAATTTGTATACGGCTATATCAGCAGTGAAGGGTTGAGATTGGCGGCTGAGGACGTGGGCGATATTTTTCCACGTAAGGTCCGGTATTACCCTAAAACTGGCAAGGTGCAAATAAAAAAATTGCGCAGTATGCACAACAATACTATCGTATCGCGCGAGAAAAGTTACATGGATACGATTGATACCATGCCGGTTGTCGGCGAAGTAGACCTATTTTGAGCAGGATGGGATTCTAATGAGCGAAAAAATAAAAGTACTCATCATTGACGACTCGGCCCTGGTGCGTAAGGTGCTCAGCCGAGTCTTTGAAACCGCGCCGAACATTGAGGTGGTGGGTACCGCTCCCGATCCCTATATTGCGCGGGAAAAAATCAAGAAACTCAATCCGGACGTGCTGACCCTGGATGTAGAGATGCCGAAGATGGATGGTGTGACCTTCCTTAAAAATTTAATGCGCCTGCGTCCTATGCCGGTGGTGATGATTTCATCGCTGACCGCACAGGGTGCGGAAGTGACCCTGCAGGCGCTGGAACTGGGAGCGGTGGATTTTGTAACCAAGCCTGGTATTGACGTTGCTGATGGGTTGGACAATTACGCCGAGGAGATTATCGGCAAGGTTGAGGCCGCAGCAAAGGCCAAGGTGAGGGCATTGTCTGATGCACCGCGTACCGTTATCAATGTCGCGCCCAAATTGTCCGCCGATGCCGTACTGCCGCCTGCCGCCGGACGCGGGAATTTTAAGACCACCGAGCAAATCATTGCCATTGGCGCATCGACCGGAGGCACCGAGGCGATCAAGGAAGTGCTGATGGCCATGCCGCCGGATGCCCCGGCAATAGTGATTTCCCAGCATATCCCCAAGGCTTTCAGTGGCCCGTTTGCAAAACGTGTGAACGGTTTGTCGGCGATGACGGTGGTGGAGGCAAGAGAGGGTGATCAGATATTACCCGGACATGCCTATGTGGCTCCGGGTGATGAACATCTGCTGGTAGTGCGCGATGGCGCTCGCTATGTCTGCAGGCTGAGTGATGGCCCGCCGGTCAATCGGCACCGGCCCTCGGTAGATGTGATGTTTCGCTCGGTGGCGCAGAACGTGGGCATCAATGCGGTGGGCGTCATTCTCACTGGTATGGGGGCCGACGGCGCAGCCGGACTGAAAGAATTGCTTGATGCTGGTGGCTCGACAATCGCCCAGGATGAACAGACCTCGGTGGTGTGGGGGATGCCTGGCGAGGCAGTCAAGCTGGGGGCCGCAGAACACGTGCTGGCCCTACCCCGCATAGCCGAAACGCTTCTCATGCTGGCGCAAAAGGGCCAACCCCTTGCCCGCGTCGCCGGATCCCGGTGAGCATGGTGAGGCAAGGGGAAGACCATGGCTGATGCAATAAAATATGCAATCAACCTGGAGGCGTGTAAATGAACCCGGTTCAGGTGTCCCGGCAAGGCGATGAGGCCGTCATCAGCATTGGCGAACGATTTGATTTTTCAGTACACAAGGCCTTTCGCGATGCCTATGAGAGTAGCGTGAGTGATGCTCAGGTACATCGCTATGTCATCGACCTGGCCGACACCTCTTATGTGGACAGTTCGGCCCTGGGCATGTTGCTGGTGTTTCGTGATCGGGTCGCAGCCGGTGATGAGATCGCTGTGACCAACTGTAACCGTGAAGTACGCAATATTTTTCAAGTCGCCAATTTTCAGAAGTTGTTTAAGATTGGATAAGGCTGCCGGGATGAATGCAAGTATCTCGGTTTGTCATTCCGGGTTTGACCCGGAATCCAGTTTTCGTTAGTGGCATGTTGGATACCGGATAACGGCTTCGCCGTTTCCGGCATGACGATGAGATGTGAGGTACGAGAGACGAGAAAGAATTGCAGGTCGGGTTTTAACTCGACAAATGAATGTAGATTGGGCTGACGAAGGAAGCCCAACAAAGTAGTCCAAAAAATGAAAATACTGCTCATCGCCAAGAATGCAACCCAGCGCCACGCTATGGCGGCGGCGTTGCGTTATGTGGGTTACCAGGTGGTCGACGTGGGCGGCGGTGCCCAGGCCGCTTTTGCCAGTGCCTCTCCGGACATGGTGGTGATGGATATCTCAAATTCAGCAGGGGCACCTATCGCCAGCCGCATCACCCAACTCAAGGCTCAATGCCGGGCACGCCAGGTGCCAGTGATATTTCTACTCGGCATGGACGATGCCGGTTCACTCAAAGGTTTGGTTCACACCGAGGGCGATGATTTCATCGTCAAGCCGGTAGAGCCGGTGACGTTGATTGCCAAGCTTGAGGCCATGCTACGGTTGCAATCTCAATCGAATAATGGCACCGCTACCCTGCCGAGCCTGGAGCAACTACGCCAAGGCTTTAATGAAGACAGCGGCCTGGCGCAACATATTGTCGCCGCCGCCACTGCCAAGGGTGACGATCGGGCGCAGCGGTTTTTGCATCATTGGGTGGTGCCCGCAGCCCAGCCTGCCGGGGACTTGTTATTGCATGCGCCTACGGTCCAGGGGGGGTGGCGAGTGATGTTGGGCGATTTTGTTGGCCGTGGCCTGGGGGCAGCGGTGGGGGCCTTGTCCACCGCAGACATTTTCTATGCCATGACCGCTGATGGAGTAGACATTGCCCGCATCGCCGCTGAGATCAATAAACGTTTGAAGGACTATCTGCCGGTGGGGCGTTTTCTTGCCGCCTGTCTGGTGGATATCCTACCTGACCAGGGTCAGGTACTTATTTGGAATGGGGGTCTTCCGGCGGTGTTGTTGCTCAGCGCCGAAGGCCGGATCCTGCGCCGTAGCCGATCGCAGAAGCTGCCTATGGGGATTCTTGATATGGAGACAACTGGTGATGCGGTGGAGAAACTAGCCCTGAAGACGGTGGCCTCCGTGGTGATATATAGTGACGGTGTGATTCAGGCCCGGTCTCATGCTGACGAACCCTACGGTGTACGACGGCTTGAGAGCGCACTTGGTCAAAAAAACGTTCCTGGACAGCGTGCAGACACCATACAACGGGATATACAGGCCTATATACAGGACGTGCCCGTGGAAGACGATATCTTGCTGGTGGAAGTGGATTGTGGGGCCCTTGCCCAAGTTGTGTCGGGTGGCGCCTGTTTACCCACGACGCCTACCACCTGGTCACTGGATGTGCTGTTTAGCAGTGATAAGCTCAAGGAGATTGATCCACTGTTGCTCATCATGGATTGGATGGACCAATTGCAGTTGCTTGAGGAGCAAAAGCAACGCCTGTTCACGGTGATCTCTGAGTTGATCAACAACGCCATCGAACATGGTTTGTTGGGCCTGGATTCCAGACTCAAGGCCGGGCCTGCCGGATATGACCACTACTATCGCATTCGGGATCAGCGCCTGGCGAGTCTGGAGTCCGGTTTCGTGAAGGTTTATATTGAACAGCTCCTCAAGAATGGTCACGCCGGTTTCAGGTTGCGGGTGGAAGACTCAGGCCCCGGGTTCGATATTCAATCGGTCATGTCCGTTGACCGTGACCACCAACGTGCCCACGGTCGCGGCGTGTCCCTAGTGCGGTCCATGTGTCACAAACTAAGATATTTTGGTAACGGCAACCGTGTCGAGGCCGAATACTTTTTATGAGGGGTGCCATGGGTGCTGCAGTTCGACACAGGTCGATGGCCATTTGGCATTTTCCTCTGTGCCCCTCCGTGTCCTTCCAGGTGACAAATTTCTAAGTCATTGATTTATATGCTAGCTTAGAATCTTGTCACTTGTAGATCTGCGGCCGCGCAGCGGCA
>DRJZ01000162.1 GCA_011052015.1 Acidiferrobacteraceae bacterium
AGGCCTGAAACTGCATGAACATGTGGTGTCCAATTCGGACGTGTTGGTTCTTTAACCACATCGCCTTGCCCGCCGGGCAGACACAGGTTTGCTTTTGCACATCAATGCGGAAGTCTTCCTGAGTAAACCGCCGTATTGGGAATACGTTTGTTGCTGTGTGCTGGAGTTTTATGATCCGTAAACCGAGAATCTCTGGAGCGAAAGCCCGTATCGGCAATATATCCGTCAATCTTGTGTTCATCCAGGTACGTCAGGGCCGTTTCATTGTGATAACCACTGGTGCACAGGCGGTTGTTGGTGAAGAGAAGTCGGGATAAAGCTCCAAGAGCGAAAATCCAGTTAGGTGGGAGTTCTTTGCCGCAGCAGGTAATTGCCCTCGTACCCACAAGCTTTGCGCCTATTCAGGCAAAAAGTCCTCGTCATGGACGAGGGCTCTAAGGGGTTAAACCAGGAACTTTGAGCCCACTATGGCTAGCCGTCATCGCCCAAAACCCTATTTTCGACACTGTCTGGATTTAATAAAGCAAGGAACTAGTTCACATATTTCCCTGCGGTAAGGTGGTAAGTTCAAAAGTCCAAGTCAATTAGACCGTGAACCCTTCCCTAAGGCTACGCCCAGGGTGGATGCGAATAGCCGTTGGCACTATGGACGGCACCGGCGAGCTTACAGGGACGTATACAAGGTCGATGGTCTTATGGACGAGGCCGTCGACCTACAGGGATGTATTGACGAAAGCCCACCCTCATTTTCTTATACTTCGAAATGCACAACTTCGAATATGGATAACGGATATTGCGTTAATAATAATTTTCTGCCCCGTCCCTTTGTTTTAGCAGGAGGAGAGATGAAACGCTTATTGATTGTCGCGTTGGTCTTTGGCCTGTTTTTTAGCCTAAGCGTCCGCGCCGAGGTGACGTGCCGGGCGCCTATGTCCAGTATATCGTCCCACGCCTATTCGGAATTGGTTTGTCTGGATTCTGTAACGAGGAGATTTGCCCCCGACTTTCCGGCTCATGCCCTGAGCCGTTTCAACCTCGAATTTCCAGGCAAAAACCACAAGCTGAATGCGATCGGTACGGGCATTGTGACCCCGGCTGTACGCAACCTCATTCGCTCGCGGCGTTTAGATCCTCCACCTGTTGTTCGCCCGCCCGCTTACCGACCCCTGTTTGCGATCATGAAGGATGACGATGGCAACGATCCCGTGCGCGTTGATAACGAATGGGTCCCTATGTCTGCTGGGCCTCTGCTTGAGACGAGGCCACGCAATTGCAGCGGCCTGTGCCGAATCCCGGTCCGGCCCGCGCCGGCCGGGATGCGATTTGCGCTGACGGGGTTTTTTATGGTGCGCAACAACACATTCAACGCGCCTGTGAAAAAGCTATCGGTAGCAGCATGTAATCCACACCTGCGCCCCGAACTCAAAGACCGACGACAGCGAATATCTTATTACTGATCGCGTACTGCATCACGTCTAGTCCCATTGCAATAGGTTGTTGGTGCGCCCATTGGGCCGTTACTTCTTTCTGATCAACAGGACGCTATCGCGCACGGGCAGCATGACTTGTTCTGTGCGCTGATCTTCTAGTACCCGATTATTAAAATTCGCCAGGACGTAATCGGATTTTTGTTGTGGATGAAGTGCCGCTCCTGACCACAGCACATTGTCCGCTACAATCGGCCCCCTGGTTTGAGCAATCCAGCACTGCCTCGTAATAGCCTCCATAGCTTTCTTGATCGGCATTGATAAAGACCCTATCTAAAGGGGACCGCTATCTCATCGCGTATAGCAGAAGCTTTGCCGCAGTGGCTGCTGGCGTGTTCTTCTATATCTTTGGGGATAATGGGCTTTGTTTCATTTCGCACCAACCCATAATTATTTCCCCTTTGCATCTTGGCGCCTTTGCAGCCAAGCTCCAGATACTATGAATAATGCCATAGTCCAGCAGATCCAAAACCATATCGAGACATTACCAGCACCCTTGGCTGAGAATGTCCGCCAACGCTTTGAGGACTACAGGTCCCGTGTCGACGGGCTTCCTGCCGCCGGTGACTGGTGCGAGAGTTTACCGGTGGTGTGGGGGGCCAGTGATTTTGTATCCCAATCTATGTTGCGCTACCCGGATTTGTTGGCCGATCTGGTCAACAGCGGTGATTTGACTCGTCCCCATCAGACGGGCCAGCTCCGCAGTCGGTTGTTGTCCAAGTTCGGCAGCCCGATGGATGAGGCCACCCTTAAACAGCGTCTGCGGCTAAGCCGTCGTCGTGAAATGGTCTGTATTGCCTGGCGGGACCTGGCGGGATGGGCGTCCTTGAATGAGGTATTGGCGATGCTGACGGAGTTAGCGGATACATATATCAGTATTGCCCTGGGGCAACTGCATAATAGGTTGAGTCAAGAGTTGGGAGTCCCCGTAGGCCGGGACAGCGGGCAGAGTGTGGGGCTGGTGGTACTGGCCCTTGGCAAGCTGGGAGGCAGTGAGCTCAATTTTTCTTCGGATATTGATTTGGTGTTCGCCTATCCCGAAGAGGGTGAAACGGTCGGTGGGATTCGGAGGGGTCGGCAACTGACCAACCAGGAATATTTTATTAAATTGGGGCAGCACCTGATCCAGGTGTTGGGTGAGATCACTGAAGACGGTTTCGTTTTTCGTGTGGACATGCGCCTGCGACCCAACGGTGACAGCGGCCCCTTGGCGTTGTCCTTCGACGCCATGGAGCATTACTACCAGACCCATGGCCGGGAGTGGGAGCGTTATGCTCTGATCAAGGCCCGAATTTCCGCCGATGATACCAACGCCGGTGAAGATTTGCTCAATCGGCTAAAACCCTTCGTGTACCGGCGTTATCTGGATTATGGCGTAATAGACTCACTGCGGGACATGAAGGCCATGATCAACCGTGAATTGCAGCGCAAGGGCATGACCGAAAACATCAAGCTCGGGCCTGGCGGCATTCGTGAGATTGAATTTATGGTCCAGACCTTCCAACTCATTCGTGGTGGCCGTGAGCCCACGATCCAACAAAACAACTTTACCAAAACCTTGTCCAGTCTTGGTGGTCAACAGATGATGACCGAACAGGCCATTGAGCAATTGAAGGCGGGCTATGATTTCTTGCGCCGCACCGAACATCGTTTACAGATGGTGGCGGACCGGCAGACCCAGACCCTGCCACCGCCGGGCCCCGAGCGCGAACGTCTGGCCTTTGCCATGGGCTACGCCGACAGCGAAAGTTTTGATCAGGCCCTGGCGCACATCAGCCGCACCGTGCACGAGCAGTTTGAGCAAATATTCGTGGCGCCCCAGGCGCAAACCGACGAAGCGTCTCGTAATCCTTTGCACGACTTATGGCTAGGGACCCTGGACGAGGGGTTGGCCCAAACCATTTTGGCCAGTGTGGGGTATCAAGATCCGGCGGCGGCGTGGAATTTATTGCGGGGCCTGCGTGGCGTCCGGTTCTATAGCGTCTTGTCCAGTGCCGGCCGTGATCGCATGGATCGTCTTATACCGTTGTTGTTGGCCGCCGCAGGCTTGTGTGCCGATCCTTTGTCCACGCTCAGCCGTGTGATCGGGGTGCTCGAGGCCATCGGTGGCCGCACCGTATATCTAGCCTTGTTGGTGGAAAATCCCCTGGCCCTGTCACAGCTTATTAAGCTGTGTTCCGCCAGCGCCTGGATCGCCCAATGGATCAGTCGCCACCCCATTCTATTGGATGAGCTTATCAACCCCAGGTTATTGTATCGGCCCTTAGAGCTTACCCAGCTGGATGATGAGTTGCGGCAGTGGTTGGCGCGTCTGCCCCAGGATGATCTCGAGGCCCAGATGGACGCCTTACGTGAATTTCGCCATAGTCATGTGTTGCGGGTCGCGGCGGCGGATGTCAGCGAAGTAGTGGATGCCACCTATGTGGGTCGTGCCCTTTGTGCGATTGCTGAGGTAGTCTTGGGTCATGCCCTGAATATGGCCTATGGTGGCTTGGTTGAAACCTACGGTGAGCCCAGCGGTGTTGATCAAGGCACGGGTATGGTGGTAATTGCCTATGGCAAGTTGGGTAGTCTGGAGATGGGTTACACCTCAGATTTGGATCTGGTGTTCGTTTGTGACGACAAGACGGTGGGGGGCCAAACCTGTGGCCCCAAGACCATAGGCAATGAGGTGTTCTATGCCCGCCTTGGCCAACGCCTGTTACATATTGTCGGTGCCCGTACGGTGGCAGGGGTATTATATGAGGTGGATGTGAGGTTGCGCCCCAATGGCCAGTCCGGTCCCTTGGTGACGAATCAATCTGCACTGCGCCGCTACCAACAAGAGAAGGCCTGGACCTGGGAGCACCAAGCCATGGTGCGGGCACGACCTGTGGCCGGTGACCCCAAGTTGGGTGAGCAGTTCATGGGGTTACGCCGGGACATCCTGTGCCTGACCCGAGATCCTCAGGAATTGGCCGCTGCGGTGGTGGACATGCGCAACAAGATCGTCGTAGAACAAATGGCATCGCCCCCCAAATTTTTTCATGTCAAACAAGACCGGGGAGGTATTGTCGACATTGAGTTTATAGTCCAATATTGTGTGCTCAGGTGGGCAAAGGGGCGCCCGGGTGTCACTCGCCATACCGACAATGTTGGTATCCTGGAAGACCTGGCCGACGCCGGTCTGCTCGAGCAGACGCCGAAGCAGGCCTTGGTCGATGCCTACCGGCATTATTTGTCCATCGAGCATCGCCTGAAGCTTACTGAGCAACCGCCCTGGGTCGGTGAAGATGAACTTGTGGCTCAAAGGCAGAAGGTGATGGAGGTTTGGAAAAGTTTATTGGGTTCGCCAGTAACAAGTGAAAAGTGATAAGTAACCAGCAACAACTGACAAAAATAAAGGGGTAGTTAAAAAGATGTCCATGGCAGATCGAGACGGTGTCATCTGGTTTGATGGCAAAATGGTCCCTTGGCGTGAGGCCACCACCCACGTGCTGACCCATACCCTGCACTACGGGATGGGGGTGTTCGAAGGTGTGCGTGCCTATAAGGCCGAACAGGGAACCGCCATTTTTCGGCTCAAGGAGCATACTGATCGTTTGTTTCGGTCAGCGCACATCATGGGCATGAAAATCCCCTTTGACAAGGACACCCTTAATACCGCCCAACTTGATGCGGTGCGTAAAAATAAATTAGAGTCGGCCTATCTGCGGACCATGTGCTTTTACGGGTCCGAGGGTATGGGGTTGCGTGCCGACAATCTACGGGTGCATGTGATCGTGGCCGCCTGGGAGTGGGGGGCCTATCTGGGCGAGGATGGCCTGGAAAAAGGCATCCGCATCAAGACCTCGTCCTTTACCCGGCACCATGTCAATATTTCCATGTGCAAGGCCAAGGCCAACGGTCACTACATCAATTCCATGCTGGCCCTGCAGGAGGCCCAGGCCGATGGTTATGATGAGGCCTTGTTGTTGGATGTGGACGGCTTTGTGGCCGAGGGTAGTGGCGAGAATATTTTTATAGTGCGCGATGGGGTGGTCTATACGCCCGAACTCACCTCGGCCCTGGAAGGCATCACCCGCGACACTGTGATGCAATTTATTGACAAAATAGGCGTGAAACTGGTGGAGAAACGCATCACCCGCGATGAAGTCTATGTGGCCGATGAGGCGTTTTTTACCGGCACTGCGGCCGAGGTCACGCCTATCCGCGAACTCGACAATCGGACAATCGGTAGTGGCGCAAGAGGCCCGGTGACGGAAAAACTACAGCAAATGTTTTTTGACCAGGTCCACGGCCGTCGTGACAGTCATCCTGAGTGGTTGACGATGGTGTAGTTGGGTATCCTGTATAGCGTTTTGCACCACAGAGTTGTAATACAACTATTCCTTTCTCTGTGACCTCTGTGGTTAATAGGCGCAATGTGGGAAAAGTGGGGTCTGAAGTGCTACCACAGCGGGTCGTCGGTAAATTTTTAACTATCTGGAGGTGTAGAAATGGTGGACCCGCTCCCGAAACCAGGGGATGCTCAGGGCGATACTTTGCCCATTGCCCAAAATCGATATGACATCATCCGCAAGGATCTGCCCTTGCATTGTCCCATGGACAGCATGAGTCTGTGGAACTCCCATCCCCGTGTGTATCTTCCTATAGAGGATAACGGTTATGCCAAGTGCCCTTATTGTGGGACCGAATACGCGCTTAAGGGTGATTAGTGTTGCGTGCGTTCATGGGATAAGGAAGCGTGCCGGGTCTATGCGCTAAAGAAAACATTCTGGTCATCGGTCCGTCCTGGATCGGTGATATGGTTTTGGCCCACAGCCTGTTTCAGGTGATTCGCCGCCGTTTGCCCCATGGGACACTGGATGTGGTTGCCCCTTCCTGGAGTGCGTCGTTATTGATGCGTATGCCTGAGGTGGATGGTGTGGTGGAGTTGGATTGTGGCCATGGTAAATTGGGCCTTGTCAGGCGATATACTCTGGGCCGAAAGCTGCGTCGGCGACATTACAGTCAGGCCATTGTTTTGCCGAATTCCTTTAAGTCCGGATTAGTCCCTCATTGGGCAGGTATTCCGCACCGCACCGGTTATCGAAGTGAGTTGCGCGGCACACTGTTCACCGACTATCGCCGTCTCGATAAGCAAGCCCTGCCGCGCCTGGTGGATCGCTTTGTGGCCTTGGGAGTGGACGCCAATGCACTCCTTCCCCGCGTGCCCATGCCACGCTTACAGGTGAGCACCCATCAACGTGATGACGCCTTGGGGCGATTGGGTTTGGCTCGTCCTCAAAATCCCCTTCTGATACTGTGCCCTGGCGCCGAGTATGGCCCCGCCAAGTGCTGGCCCCCGGACCATTATGGGGCTGTGGCACGACACTATATCGACCAAGGTTGGATGGTATGGGTGGTGGGTTCGGCCCGGGACCGATCTATAGCCGAGAAGATCAATAGTTTGGTGGGGGGTCGTTGTACCAATCTGGTTGCTATGACCTCTTTACTGGAGGCGGTGGAGCTATTGTCCCTGGCCGATCAAGTGCTTAGTAATGATAGCGGCTTGATGCACGTAGCTGCGGCCCTGGGTCGTCCGGTGGTGGCATTGTTCGGTTCGTCTGATCCCGGTTATACACCGCCCCTCGGGGACCAAGTACATATCCTGTCTCTGGACCTAGCTTGCCGCCCCTGTTTCAAGCGCGAGTGCCCGTTGGGTCATGGCCGATGCTTGACCGAGTTGAAACCAAGTCAAGTGATCCGTGCCATGAAAGATGGGGTGAAGCCCGCCAATACTCTCAATTTACCAACAACAAGCCATGCCCACTATAGCGAGGCGGCGTGCTAGCTACCAAGAAGACATGCAATGAGCTGGCATTTCCTTTAGTCTTTGGTGCATGCGGGTATTGATTGTTAAAACTTTTTTATAAGCTTTTCTGGGACCTGATGATACCGCCACAAGAAGCGTTGCCGGCCCAACCAACGACCCAACCGACGACCCAACCGACGCGTGATGGGCAACCACATTCGCCTATGGCGAGTGAAGGCAAAGCAGGAATTCAATGCCTCAATAATATCGTTTCGGGCTTCTTGCAGGGCCAGAAACCTGATTTGTAGAAAAAAATCTCTATCCGTAAAGGTGCCGGCATAGATGCGCCGTATTTTGCTGACGTTGTATTCGCCATTTCTAAAAACCTTAAATTCTTCCAAGCAACCCAGGACGTCTAAAGTGATCATCGTGCGGTAGCATTTTATACACTTGCCACAATTTTTATCATTCCCTTTAACATAGCAGACATGTAAATACTTTCTGGCCATGCTATTTGCCGCAATTTCCTTTGTTTTTTCCACTCGGCTATATCTAAAACCATCGTGAACGAATTCGGTCGATGCCGTCGAAAAAAGGTAGTCTGCTAAGGGATGTGATCCCCAGGGTGCAAGCAGGTGGTCACTTTGCCCAGTCGACGCGAAAAAAACCTTGCGATATCTTTCCCCCAATAACAGCGCTATGCTGGCAAATGCACTGCCGAAGGAAAGCCGCCCCCAACCGGCCTTTTCAAGCATTGTCGTTCTTAAGTTGGTTGTAATACCCACATACTGTTTGTTCGTGGAATCTGCGACATCTTGCATACGTCGTTGATGAAGGGAGAAGGAAGACCTATTTTTCAGCGCTATATCAAAGCCATGCACGCATAGTAAGTCGTCAATAGACGATTCTTCTACGGTTTCCTTTTCTTCTTCATGCTTGAGCAGAGAAAAAAAAGAATCTACACCACCGGAAAAAAATAAAGCGTTCCGCCCAGGTGCGGTGGCCGGTACAAGATCTTCGATATCCATTTCCAACGGAACACGCTTGATATCTTCATACCACGCGGACCATAGGCTCATCAGCTTTCCCATATTCTTGTGCAAGGTTCGGTCGACTGGCTGTCGCAAGCGCAACGGCTCACCCAGCTTCATCGCCAAGGGTAAAAGCACTACCAACCAAGGGTTGCCATTAGTTGCAATGCCGGACTCGAAAACCCTTGGCAATTCGTACCAATAGACCTCTGGTTTTAAATCCCCACAGTCGTATTCAACTTCCCCGCGGATCAGAATTTTGGAGGGGTCTTCAGGTGAAACTGTTATGTCTAAATCACACAACTCCATCAGAGATCACTAGATATCATGAAGAACATAAAATTTTCATTGGACTAAGCAGCCCAATCGCTAGCTTCGGACACGGCAACACGGGTGCTTATATATCCAGCCTGAGGTGGAGTGTAAAGAGAGGCGGCAAATCCGCGCATGGATGGAAGTATACCCAAATTCGAAGTATTAAGGAGAATAAAAGCCCTTTTCCCCTAAAGGCCACAGCTATTAAACAACCGATCATTTGACTTTTCGCTTAATCACTACGAAATCTTGCTGAATTCTGCCGCCACCGCTCAAATATTTCTCCGCTTTGCCTACATGGACGTAGGTAAGGAGCGAGAGCGGGACGCGGTAGCTTTACGCTCATTTCCAACCAATTCTTGCTCTCAGGCCAGGAGGCACCTTCGGCTCTGGCTCCATGTGCTGGCCAATGAGGATTGGGGGCTGCAATGGGCTGGTATTTCCTTTAGTCTTTGGTGCATGCGGGTATTGATTGTTAAAACTTCTTCTCTCGGCGATGTGTTGCACACGCTACCTGCGGTCACGGACGCGCGTGCGGTCATTTCAGGTATCCGTTTTGATTGGGTGGTGGAGGAGGCATTCGCTGAAATTCCCCGCTGGCACCCGGCGGTGGATCGTGTAATCCCGGTGGCGACACGACGCTGGCGTAGGCAGGCGGGGCGTATACACATCGGTAGTGAGTTAGTCCATTTTCGCGCCATGTTAAGGGCGCGGGCCTATGATTGTGTTATCGACGCTCAGGGTTTGTTGAAAAGCGCCATTATGACGCGCATGGCCCGAGGTTGGCGATGTGGCCTGGACCGTCAATCTGCACGAGAGCGATTTCTGGGTTTTGCCTATCAGCAACGATTTAATGTGCCTAAGGCTATGCACGCCATTGACCGGGTGCGCCATTTGTTTTCTCAGGCGCTGGATTATGCCTTGCCCGGCACGGAGCCACAATTCGGGGTGGACATTTCAATGCCGGGAAAACTCACAGCGTGTCCGCCCTATGTGGTTTTTCTCCACGGCACCAGTTGGGCCAGCAAGCGTTGGCCGGACAGGCACTGGCAAGCCCTGGCCCAACGGGCCAATAGTGATGGTTATAGGGTCTACCTACCCTGGGGTGATCGGGCCGAACAGGAACGCGCCCATTTTATTGCAGCCAATAGCCAGGACGCCCAGGTTGTACCCCGTATGGCGCTGGTGGGTCTTGCCCGGTTATTGGCCGGTGCCCAGGCGGCGGTTGCGGTGGATACCGGTTTGGTGCATCTTGCTGCAGCTTTGGGTGTGCCATCGGTGAGTTTGTACGGGGCCAGCAGCCCGGTGTTGACCGGCACCTGCGGTGCAGGTCAGATAAAACTCAGCACCCACCACCCCTGTGCCCCTTGTTTACAAAGGGTTTGTCGGCAAACTTACCCTCAACAGACTGAGTACGGGGCGTGTTACGTTAATCTGACGCCCGATAGAGTTTGGCAGGCGGTACAGGATAATATGTTAAAACCCAAAATGGTGGTGAACGAATAATGGCATTAAATGTATTGGTGACCGGCGGTGCTGGCTATATCGGTTCGCATACCGCCCGGCAACTTGTTACGGCAGGGCATCGGGTGGTGGTGCTGGATAATTTTTATTCGGGACATCGTTGGGCAGTGCCGAATAGCGCGAGTTTGATAGAAGGTGATGTGGCCAACGGCGAGCTGGTGAAACGTCTGTTACGCGATCACAAGACCCAGGCCGTCATCCACTTTGCCGGTCATATCGTAGTGCCGGAATCGGTAGAAAATCCGCAAAAATACTATCTGAATAATACTGCCGGGTCTTTAAGTTTAATGCAGGCCTGCATGGAGATGGGGGTCGATAAATTTATCTTTTCTTCCAGTGCTGCGGTCTATGGGACCCCGGAGGTCTTGCCAGCCCGCGAAGATGCACCTACCGCGCCGATCAACCCCTACGGTTGGTCAAAGCTGATGACAGAATGGATGCTGCGCGATTTGGCCACCAGTCGCAAGTTGGATTCCGCCCGCTCTGATGGCCAGGGCGGTTTTCGTTATGTGGCCCTGCGTTATTTTAACGTTGCCGGCGCCAGCATTGATGGCAGTCTCGGTCAGGCCACGCCCGAGGCGACCCATTTGATTAAGGTGGCCTGTGAGGCCGCTTGTGGCAAACGTGACGGTGTTACCGTATTTGGTGATGACTATGACACCGCCGATGGTACCTGTATACGTGACTATATCCATGTGGAAGACCTCGCCCGCGCCCATCTTGCGGCGCTGGATTATCTTACAGCAGACGGTAAGTCTGAAATACTCAACTGCGGTTATGGGCACGGCTTCAGTGTCAGTGAGGTATTGAACCAGGTGCGCCAGATCAGCGGCGTCGATTTTGCGGTGACCATGGGCTCCCGTCGCGCCGGTGATCCTCCCGCCTTGACTGCCGATGTCACGCGTATCCATGAAGTGTTGGATTGGACGCCCCAACACCAGGATCTGGCTGTGATCTGTCGTACCGCCCACGCCTGGGAGAAGGAGGGTATGTCTAAGCGGTCTGAGACCACAGCACCTTCGGCTCATTGGCTGTCATCTTTGCTTGTTATTTGACGTTGAGTTTGCGATCCAGTTCCATGAAGTGCGATGCGCTTTTCTATAATCATTCCGAGTTATAACTATGGCAAATACCTGCCAAGGGTGCTCGATTCCGTATTGAGTCAGGATGGTGATGATTATGAAGTGATTCTGGTGGATGATGGTTCCACCGATAACACCCAGGATCGGATTCGGGATTACAAAAAGCACCTGTGCTATCTATGCCAGCCTAATCAAGGCCCGGCGGCGGCACGAAACCGCGGTATCAATATCGCCAAGGGTGACTATCTTCTTTTTTTGGATGCCGATGACAGTTTGTTGCCCGGCGCCTTAAGCCATTTTCGCCGGGAGGCGCAGTCCCAGGTTGAGGCCGATGTCTTGATTGGCGGTTATGTCTCGGTAAATGCACAGGGTCGGCGGCGAAGGCATCCAGGGCCTCGACTTGAAGAAGATCGCCTGGCCAATTTTATCGCCTATATTGAGGCTAGACTGCGTATCCCCACGGGGGCGGCATTGTGGCGGCGACAGGTGTTTTATCGGTTGCATTTTCCTGAAGCGTTGCGGAACTATGAGGATATCGTTATGGAAGCCCAGGCCCTGGCCTGTTTTCATTGTGTTGGATTTCCCGATCCGGTAGTGGAGGTGCATCACCATGCCGGGCGACAGCGGGATAATATCTCCAGCATCCGAGTATCCGGGGACCAGGTTGTGGCAAGGGTGTTTGATTCAGGCCTGCTCCCACCTCGATTCATGGAAACACGCAAACGATTTGAATCAAACCATTTGCTAAATCTGGCGCGTGCCTACTACTATACAAAGGACTACGTGCGAGTCATTTCTCTTTACCATCAAGCATTGGCAACCAGACCGATCAATATCCTTAAATGGCCACACCTAAAAAAATACTTACGCGCTCGATTCTGGCAGCGAGTCCACGGCTAAGCCTGAGGCCGGAAGAGGCCGGTGCGCAAACGTCGCCGAATCTGCGAGTGATCTTTGTGGTGGCGACGCTCTCAACTTACAGTGGATTGTCGCGTAATGTCTTGCGGATCGCCAGGCGTTGCCAACAACTGGGCGCACAAGTGATTGTGTTGGTCGCGCGAGTAAGGGGTCCTCGGCCGACAGGCCTAAGCATGGAAGTTTTACCGATTCGATCCTGGACCAATCACGGTTTTAACGCCAAATTTGCCCGTCGTGTGCAGGCTTGGCAAAAACGAAAGGGTTTTGATTGTGTGGTGAGTTCCATGCCCATGCCAGGCTTGGATGTCTATTATGCCGGTAACCCTTGTTTTGTGGCGGACGCCCGACACAAAAGTGCCTGTTATGCCTACACTCCGCGTTTTCGCCAATATCGCAAACAAGAATCCACGGTGTTTAAAAAAGGCGCAAGCACCGATATCTTGCTTATCGCCCATGATCAACAAAAATGGTTTGAGCAGCATTATGATACCGAAGCCCATCGTTTCCATTGCCTGCCTCCGGGGATTGATAGGTCAAGATTGGCGCCTTGTTGTAATGGCCCCAAGTTGCGTGACAAGACACGAAAGGCGCTTGATTTCGATGAGGATACATTCGTGGTTTTGATGATGGGGTCATCGTTTCAAACTAAGGGTGTAGACCGGGGACTTTATGCTATCGCCAGCTTAAATGGTCTGCAACGCAAATGTACTAAAATGGTGGTAGTGGGGGGGGGTGATATTAACCGTTACCAGCGATTGGCGTGGCGCCTGGGTATACCGAATCAGATCCACTTTGTGGGTCCACAACAACAGGTGGCGGCATACTACGCCGCTGCCGATCTACTGCTGCACCCGGCACGGCGCGAAAATACCGGTGGTGTGCTCATTGAGGCCATGTTTTGCGGATTACCGGTATTGACCAGCGAGGCATGTGGTTATGCCTACCATATTCGTAAGGCGAAGGCGGGGATGATCTGTAGCTTGCCGTTTCGGCAATCACAGTTAAACTGGCATCTGGTTGAAATGATGAATTCCGCCAAGCTTAAAAATTGGCAACAAAACGCTATCGCCTACACCAAAGACCAGGATCTATATAGTCTGGTAGATCGAAGCGCCGATATCATTATGATGCGGGCGCGTCTAAATCGGATGGCGGGGCAATGACAAAATTCTATGTGCCTCCAAAAGCGAAAAAACTTTTTCCAGAGTGTCGGTCCGTCATCGATTTTCTGGCCATCAAGGGCAAAGTCATTAAATCCAGTCCGCGTCGTTGCGTGCTTCGTGTTGAGCGTGGCGGTCAGGAGCTCTTTATAAAGATACATGAGGGTGTAGGTTGGAGGGAAATATTCAAGAATCTTTTCAACCTGCGTCTTCCCATTGTCAGCGCACAGACTGAGTATACGGCCATTCGCCGTCTGGAGGCTTTAGGTGTTGCCACGATGCCGGTGGTGGCCTGGGGGGTGCAGGGCTGGAACCCTGCTCGACGTCGATCCTTTATTGTAACCCGGTCCCTGGAACGCACGGTTGATCTGGAGCATGGTTTGTCAGATGTTCTGAACCAGGCTCTAAACCCGGCTAGCCTCAGCCGGGCTGCCCGAAAACGCCGACTCATACACGATGTCGCTTCGCTGACGCATAGACTTCATGCCCATGGCGTCAACCACCGGGATTTTTACCTGTGTCATCTGCGTGTGGACAGAGAGGGTCCCACCGCTATGAATGGCCCCTTCAAGCTCTATGTGATGGATCTGCATCGGGCCCAGCTTAGACGGCGCACTCCTCGGCGCTGGATCGTCAAAGACTTGTCGGCACTGTTATATTCAATGTTGTTAAATCCATCGGCTGTAGCCTTTACCCGACGAGATGGCTTGCGATTTATCCGGGCCTACACAAACATGCCGTGGTCACATGCGGTAGCCAAAGATGCTGCGTTATGGTGCAAAGTCGTGAGTCGCACATTGCATATGCTAAGGCGCCAGCCATTCGGCATATTAGATGCAGAGCGCCATGCCCTGCAATGGTTGAATGACCTGCCGTTAACAGGATCTGCTTATTGCCTAGGACGTCAGGGTGATGCATACATCAATGCTTCTCTCCGACAGTCCTCTGGCCTGCGCAATCTGTTGCGATCGCCAGACGAGATTATGGCTACGGGTGAAGTGCTAAAGGCGGACTCGACCACTACCGTGGTGCGTGTTGAAGCCGACATGCAGCAATGGGTTATCAAGCGATACAAATGGCAAGGTGGGTGGGCCGCGTGTAGATTACTTTTTCGGAGCAGCCGTAGCCAACGCGCCTGGTGTAATGCCCATCGATTAATGCGTAGCGGGGTAGAGACACCACGTCCGATTGCTGCCCTAGATAGAAGAATTTCATGGCACCATGGTGCCTCATACTTCATTAGTGAATATGTGGCCGGTGAACGATGCCGGGAATATTTTGAACAGCCGATACATCCCATGGCGTCACAAGCCGTAGTGGTGGAAAATCTTATTGGTCTGTTTAGACGGCTTGGTATGGCAAGGCTTAGCCACGGTGATATGAAGGACACCAATATTATACTGCGGAATAACCGACCCGTTTTGTTGGACCTGGAGGCGTTACGACATCATCGCAGCGATTGGGTTTGGCGTTGGCGCTTTGGCCGGGACGTGCGAAGGTTTCTCGGCAATCGATGGTGCGATCCAGAGTTGGTACGCTATTTGAGCGAGCAATTGCTGCCATATAGCACCAGAAAGCAGTAAGAGTATTTGGGCCATGTCACTAAAAGATATCTTTTGGCCAGGCTCGGTTGACCCGAATCACAGATTCGTATCTATGGTATGGTTGGGGTTATAGCAGCACCAATCTAAAACTCTATTAAAGCTCGCTACGTGTGATCCGACTCTATTCTCTAATACTTTACGTGCTACTACCCTGGTTGCTGGTGCGCTTGTTATGGCGTGGGCTGCGAAACCCGGCCTATTGGCGACGCTGGGGAGAACGCTTTGGGTATCAGTTCCCCGACGCCAGTGATGTGTATTGGGTGCATGCGGTATCCGTGGGGGAGGTGCGTGCTGCTGTCCCCCTGATCAATCGGCTATTGGAACGTTACCCTGGTTGTCGTGTCTTGGTGACGACCATGACCCCTACCGGATCAGACCAGGTCGGCCAAATATTGGCCGACCGTGTGGTGCATAGCTATGTGCCTTACGATTATCCAGGTGCCGTGACGCGATTTCTGGATCATTGTCGGCCGCGATTGGTGGTGATCATGGAAACCGAATTGTGGCCAAATCTATTTCATGCCTGTCATGCGCGGTCTATCCCGCTGCTGGTGGCTAATGTGCGCTTGTCTGAAAAATCTGCGCGAGGCTACGAACGATTTTCTCGTTTGAGCCGTAGCACCTTAGAGCAAGTCGGCCTGTTTGGTGTGCAAAGCGAGGTGGATGCCCAACGCCTGCGACGTATCGGTGCACCGCTGATGACGGTGCGCGTCACCGGTAATATCAAATTTGAATTGCAACTGACCGCCAGTCTGTTCGAGGTGGGTGAGGCGCTGCGACGGGATTGGGGTGCTAGTCGCAATGTGCTACTGGCCGCCAGTACCCGTGACGGTGAGGAGGAACAGATACTCAAGGCCCTGCCTGACATTAAAAAGCGATTCGCAGATCTATTGCTGGTATTGGTGCCGCGTCACCCAGAACGATTCTCTGTTGTGGGCCAGCTGTGCCGCAAAGCAGGTTATAAGGTTGTTCTACGTAGCGACTTTAAGAGCCAGGCTTTGGATGAATCTGCCGAGATCCTCATCGGCGACACCATGGGAGAGTTGTTGTTGTTCTACGCCGCTGCCGATGTGGCCTTTGTGGGTGGCAGCCTGGTGAACACAGGGGGGCACAATATCCTTGAAGCCTGTGCGGTAGGCACACCGGTAGTGTTTGGCATGAGTATGTTTAATTTTTCCGAGGTTAGCCAGATGGTGATCGATAGATCGGCAGGGATGCAGGTCAAAGATACCGGTGAGTTATCCACGGCCGTCATCCGTTATTTGGAAGACCCCAGCCGACGTTTTGATGCCGGCGAGGCCGGCAAAAAACTCATCGAAGAAAACAAGGGCGCCCTGGGCCGGACCCTGGCCTTGGTAGACGAACTGATTGATACGTGAATTTTGATGAACGGGGTGCGCCGAGGTCTGTGTCGAAGGCGCCATTACAGAAATGGCTCTGAACTTAAATTAAAAGATAAACTTGGGCGGTTCATCTACCCCAATCAGTCGTGGCAGGTCAGTATCAAATACACTACGCTCCACCCAGTCTGTTTCGTTCACGCGAGTGCCGATAATGGCCTCCATAACTGGAGACTGCCCAACGATAGCGGCTAAACGGCCCCCCTCGTTCAGTATTTTTTTATAATAATTCGGCATGCGTGGGACCGAACCTGTTAACACGATGACATCGAATGAACCGTATTTTTCATATGTTTTGGCTGCGTCGCCGACAACGATGGTTGCATTGGAAATAATATGGGCTGCGAGTTTTTGTTCTGCCTCACTGGCAAGTTCCGAATGGATTTCCAGGCTCACAACCTCCGCTCCGGAGCGCGCCAATAGGGCGGTTAAGTAACCGCTACCCGTGCCGACTTCCAGTATCCGGTCCTGGGGTTTGATTTGTAATTCCTGGAGTAACCTCGCCTCAGTCTTGGGGGTCATCATGACCTGATCGTGGCCCAAGGGAATCCGCATATCGGCATAGGCCAACTTGCGATATTGCGTGGGGACAAAGTCTTCCCGGTGGAGTTGGCCGACCAAGTCTAGTACCCGTTGATCCAACACTGCCCAGGTGCGGATCTGTTGTTCCACCATGTTGAAACGCGCCTGCTCGAAATCCATCGTTCTCTCTTGTGTCTGATTCTGATTGATTAAAAGGAGAGCCAAGGGTAAGCGGTTTATGGGGGATGTGCAAGCAGACACTGAACGGATTGGGAACCGTTATAAGCTCTGTATTTCCTGGGTCTGCTTGCATTGAGTGGCGCAATTGTTTAGGTTGGATGGGCTGTTACAGCTAGGGGTGCCCCACAAGGCTGAGACTATACCCTTATAACCTGATCCGGTTGATCCCGGCGTAGGAAAGTTGACAAGCCAGCCAGCCACCCGCGCTCCTAATGGTCCATCACCGGAATTTTTGGAAACAAACGATGAGCGCAACTCCACATGACATTTTGAAGTCCGCTGCCAGAGTCGATCCGGCCACAGTGGCCCCCTACTCGGGTTCTAGAAAGTGCCATATACAAGGGTCCCGGCTTGATTTGCGTGTGGGTATGCGCGAGATTGAGCAGAGCCCCACTCAAACCCAGGCCGGTATTGAGGAGAACCCCCCGCTAACTGTCTACGATACTTCGGGCCCCTATACCGATCCGGAGCTCCAAATTAATCTGTTAAAAGGACTGGCGCCCCTGCGTGAAACCTGGATCATCGAACGCAATGACAGCGTACAACTTGAGGGCCCTAGTTCTGAGTTTGGCCGCCAACGTCAGACCGACTCCCGTCTTGCCCATCTGCGCTTTGAACATATTCGCCCCCCGCGCCGCGCCAAGGTCGGCGGCAATGTGTCGCAGATGCACTATGCCCGCCAGGGTATCATTACCCCGGAGATGGAGTATGTCGCCATCCGTGAAAATATGCGTCTGGACGAGCACAAAAAAGACCCCCGCTACACTGCGCTATTAAAGCAGCATCCGGGTGAACCCTTCGGCGCCAAGGTTCCTGATCAGATCACAGCTGAGTTTGTGCGTGCTGAAGTGGCCAAAGGCCGCGCCATTATCCCTGCTAACATTAACCACCCGGAACTGGAGCCCATGGTCATCGGGCGCAATTTTTTGGTGAAGGTCAATACCAATATTGGCAATTCGGCAGTGACATCGTCTATCGAGGAAGAGGTCGAGAAGATGGTGTGGTCCACCCGCTGGGGAGGTGATACCCTGATGGACCTGTCCACCGGGAACAATATCCATGAAACCCGGGAATGGATCATCCGTAATGCACCGGTACCCATCGGTACCGTGCCCATCTATCAGGCCTTAGAAAAAGTTGAGGGTAAGCCCGAAGATCTGAGCTGGGAGTTGTTCCGTGACACCTTGATTGAGCAGGCCGAGCAAGGCGTGGACTATTTTACTATTCACGCCGGTGTGCGATTGGCCTATGTGCCCATGACCGCAGAACGTCTCACCGGTATTGTCTCCCGCGGCGGCTCAATTATGGCCAAGTGGTGTCTTTCTCATCATCAGGAAAATTTTCTCTATACCCATTTCGCGGATATCTGTGAAATCATGCAGGCCTATGATGTGTCGTTTTCACTCGGCGATGGCCTGCGCCCAGGGTGTTTGGCCGATGCCAATGATTGCGCCCAATTCGCCGAACTGGAGACTTTGGGCAAACTCACCAAGATCGCCTGGGAACATGATGTGCAGGTAATGATCGAAGGACCCGGACATGTGCCTTTGCAAATGGTGAAGGAGAATGTCGACAAGGAATTACGCGATTGTTTCGAAGCCCCGTTTTATACCCTGGGTCCCCTGGTGACCGATATTGCCCCGGCCTATGATCACATTACCTCAGCCATCGGCGCCGCCAGTATCGGTTGGTACGGCACCGCCATGTTGTGTTATGTCACTCCTAAAGAACACTTAGGCTTGCCCAACAAGCAAGATGTGCGTGATGGTATCATCACTTACAAGATTGCCGCCCACGCTGCGGACCTGGCCAAGGGTCACCCCGGGGCCCAGCTCAGAGATAATGCGCTAAGTAAGGCGCGGTTTGAATTTCGTTGGGATGATCAATTTAATCTTTCTCTTGATCCGGACAAGGCGCGGGAGTTTCATGACGAGACCCTGCCTAAAGATGCCCATAAGGTCGCCCATTTTTGCTCTATGTGTGGCCCCAAGTTTTGTTCCATGCGTATCACCCAGGAAGTCAGGGAATACGCCGCCCAGGGCCTGGACCAGAAGGCGGTCGAGTTTTCCCAAGGTGATGGAGAGATATACAAGAAGGTGTAGGTAAAGTAGCCCGCCCCTAGACATGCTATTGATAAAATTCCTATTCGTGGCCCATATAATACGGCGTTGATGAGTTGTGTTGAGACTGATAAGGCTCCTGTTATTTATATTGGTTTTTCTTGGTGTTCTGATCGGCTCAGCACCCTTTTTGATTGCCCGTTACGTTGACCTTGATGCCTATCGACCACAGATTGCGGCCCTGGCTTCCAAGGCCCTGGGTGCCCAGGTTGTTCTGGATGGCCCCCTGAGCTTCACTGCCATGCCGACCCTTGGTTTGGTGCTTAACAAACCACGTGTCATCAAAGATGATCGAGAGATTATCGCATTAGAAAAAATTCGACTGGATCTCAGTATTAAACCTCTGTTTGACCGAATACTGCAATTTGAGCGTATTAATCTGGTTTCACCACAGGTTTCTTTAACCTCCAATTCTAAACTGAACTTGATAGCCCCCAAATTAGGCAACGGTTCAGGGATGTCTATTCCCTACGGATTCAAGATCAGGATTGCGAAAACTGGAGACGTGAGTATTCGCGACGCCAATCTAAGTTATAGCCATCCCGATTGGGAGCAACCGCTACAGATTATCGGCGCCGATTTTGAATTGTATAGTCCTGGATTCAATTTCATGGATAGTAGCGGTGGTCCTAAGGCGTCTATCAGCGGTAAACTATTTGTCGATTCACTGCAAACACCCTATATGTCCCTGAACAATATCAAATCGTCGGTGAATAGATCCGGTTCGGTGGTACGTTTTGATAAATTAAGCGCGGACCTGTTTGGAGGCCATGGTCATGGTCGACTTGTTATCGATCGATCAAAGGCCACACCTCAAATGGAATTTCAATTTGCGTTAAAAGATTTTGATATTGCCAGATTGTTGGAGATCGTGTCCGAGCAGGTGATCATGTCTGGACCGGCAGACGTCAGTGTTGATCTGCGCTGGGAGGGTATGGCGTTACAGAGTATGTTGGCCAGTCTTGATGGTGAAACTTTGGTCAGTGGAGAGGGGATCACCTTGCATGGAGTGAATGTAGATAAACTGCTTGATCAAATCAAAAAGGTACAACGTATCAATCTAGTGGATTTGGGCGCGTTCATGTTTATGGGGCCATGGGGCACGGCCATGGTCAAGGGACGGGAGTTATCTGGTGCGGTGAAAGCCACATCAGGCGCCACCGGGATCCTTGATAAATTCATTTCACGCTGGTCCCTCAAAGACGGTATTGCCCAGGCTGAAGATGTCGCCTTTGCTACCACCAAAAACCGTGTTGCCCTGCGCGGCCGCATCAACCTGGTGACAAGACATATTGATGGTATTACCGTTGCCGTGCTCAATAAAAAGGGTTGTGCGACGTTCAGCCAGAAGATCCATGGCGCCCTGGATAATCCCACCATCGAAAAACCCAGTCTCCTTAAGGCGCTTACCACACCTGTAAGTGGCGCTCTTGCCGCACCCCTTAAGCTGCTTACCGGTAAGCGCTGTGATGTATTTTATGCAGGTTCTTTAGCGCATCCCGGTTGAATGCAGACTTCCGCTTGCGGCGAGGTTTTTATTTAAAAGGATCCATGCAGGTTGGGTTACCCAAGTCTTTTGGCCGTATTATTGAGCTTGTGATGGACCGTTTTTAGTAGGAGAATGGTGGTGCGTTGTGATGGCATTGATGTGTTTAGCCGGATATCAGGTATTCATGTGAGGTGTATTGTGATGCGTATTTTATTATTGCTACTGTGGTGAAAAAATACTGCACGGAGTACCAAGAAGTCAATAACACGAACACGCAGGGGAGAAAATTATGTCAAACACAAAAATTTTTCTTGATGAGTCCGATATCCCAAAACAGTGGTACAACGTTGTTGCCGATATGCCGAATCCCCCGGCGCCCCCGCTGGGGCCGGATGGCAAGCCCATTGGCCCAGAGGCCCTGGCTGCGATTTTTCCCATGGCGCTTATCGAGCAGGAGGTTTCCGCACAACGCTGGATTGATATTCCGGAACCTGTGCGTGAAATCTATCGCCTGTGGCGACCCAGCCCCCTGTACCGGGCGCATCGTCTGGAGCAGATGTTAGAGACACCGGCAAAGATTTATTACAAATATGAGGGTGTCAGCCCGGCCGGGTCACACAAACCTAATACCGCTACACCACAGGCGTATTACAACAAAGAGGCAGGCATAAAACGCTTGTCTACGGAAACGGGCGCGGGGCAGTGGGGTTGTGCACTTGCCTTGGCAGGGCAAATGTTTGGACTTGATGTGCGTGTCTATATGGTCAAGATCAGTTATGACCAAAAGCCCTTCCGCCGTTCCATGATGCAGACATGGGGCGCCGATGTTCTCGCCAGTCCCACTGACCAAACCGAGGCGGGCCGTAAGATCCTGGGGCAAGACCCTGACTCCGATGGTTCTCTGGGGATTGCCATCTCCGAGGCCGTTGAAGAGGCCACTGGACGTGATGACACCAACTATTCGTTGGGTTCGGTGCTTAACCATGTCTTGTTGCACCAGACCATTATCGGCCTTGAGACAAAAAAACAACTCGAGATGGCCGGGGACTATCCGGACGTGGTGTTTGCCCCTTGTGGTGGTGGCTCGAATTTTGGCGGTATTGCCTTTCCCTTTTTTGCCGATAACGCGGCGGGCAAGAACGTTCGGCTGGTCGCAGTCGAGCCTACGTCCTGTCCCACCCTGACCAAGGGTAAATATGCCTATGACTTTGGTGATGCCATAGGCATGACGCCACTGATGAAGATGTACACCCTTGGACATGACTTCATGCCGCCGGGTATCCATGCAGGGGGTTTGCGCTACCACGGAGATTCCGCGCTGGTCTCGCAACTCTATAATGAGGGTTTGATCGACGCGATCGCCGTCCCACAGATTGCAACCTTTGAGGCTGGTGTCATGTTCTCCAAGGCCGAGGGTATTATTCCCGCGCCTGAATCTAATCATGCTATACGCGCTTGTATTGACGAGGCATTGGCCTGTAAAAAATCGGGTGAGGTAAAGACATTGTTATTTAACCTATCTGGTCATGGCCATTTTGATATGGCTGCCTATGATCGGTATTTTAGTGGTGAACTTGAGGATTTTGATTACCCTGAAGAAGCGATTAGAAAATCCATGCAAAACATTCCAAAGGTTGCGGAAAGCTAACCCTAATCAGCACAGAAGGAAAAACGGGGGATTCAATCTGACCTTTCCATGTCAAATTTTATGAGTTTTTCAACGCACTACCTGATCGGGCATATGTACCAAAAAAGCGCAACGTAGTACGGATGCCCCATGGACAGAGCCAGGACCAACGCCCACACTCTCAAGAAAGCTTGACTACAGCTTTAGTGGTAAGTCAGCTAGGTAGGAGTTAACCTTTGGCCCAAGAGGAATTTAGCATGTCCAAGAGAACCCGTTCCGTATTTCTTAGTTCTTTGATCACAGGGATATTAACGATTGCATTGGTAAGTTGCGGCGGTGGTGGTGGTACCAGCACGGGTGGTGGCAGCGGTTCTACCATCCTTAAAGGTAACGTTGTGACCGTAGTCGCGTTGAATAAAGTATTTGGACCCGAGTTGGCATCGGATATACGTCAACATATATTAGCGCGGGTGGTGGACTGGGTTATTGCACCGGTGTTCGCACAGACCGGCGGTGTGGGCGGTATTACGGTAATATCTTCATCGGGGGCCTCTACTACAACCGACGGCGCTGGTAATTTTTCCATGGGTACCACCCCTGGTGTACAGACGATCACATTCCAGACCCAGACCGGCGGTACAGCATCGACTTCAGTGAACGCACAGGCAAGTGCTACGACGACGATGAGTAATGTCAGCCTGAATACCAGTAGTGGCCAGGCCAGTGTGGGTAGTGTCACCAGTGCGCCTAATACCGATAACAGCAACGGTTCTAATGGTAATGACAATGGTGCTGAAGGCAATGACAACGGTGCCGAGGGAAACGGGAATGAGAACGAAAATGAAGATGACAATGGCAACGAAAACAGTGGAAACAGCAATGGTTAGAAAGAGCTATTACAGTTGAGCTATGAGTGGAATTGGATCAGGACAAATACAAGGCCCAGTGCAACCTCCTCCACAAATCTGATCTGACCCGAATGGCACTTGCTTCAGCTGGTATAGTACATACTAGTCCCTTCTCCCTGAGGGAGAAGGTTAGGATGAGGGGAGTAAAAGCCAGAAAAGTATGTTTTGTTAATTTATTCCCCTCATCCCAATTCTCGACAACTGCTCCTGCGTTGTTCTACCTGCGCCCATGCAGTCGTTTCCCGGAGGGAGAGGGGCTTAAAGTGAGTGTCATTCTGATCTGACCCCGGCTTTCCAGCTTTAAGAGAATTCAAATTCTTATTTAGTTGTTGGAGCAAAAAACAAAATTCAAGCCGAATTTGTCCAGAACCATCATTTACATATATCATCGGTAACCTTAACGGGTTTCTTTGCATCCGTAAAAATTGAATCTAGATTAATAGCTATCTTGTTACCCGAGGCTGTGCTGATTTGTTGTGTTAGGTACTTGGTATTCACGGGAGGGCGTTGGCCATTCTAGGCGGCTGTTGTATTCGTCCTAACGATATCCTCAGCAAGAGCGTCTATTGGGGTATGATGCTGTAGGCTAACGCTCATGGTGATATTCTTACGATTCCCAAGACACAAGCTAGGAACAGTAATTAGTGAGCAATCTAACAATATATCTTCGGGATAACCGGCTACAAAAATATAGTGCGGCCTTTATCGTACTTGCTGCGATTCTTCTTCGTGCATTTTTTATGCATATGAGCCTCACCCACCTGCCAGTCACCACTGACGAAGCGATGAGCGTTCTGGCCGCGAAAAGGATTTGGGGTGGTGAATGGCTGCTTTTACTGCCTGGTATTCCCTACTTTTTTCCTTTCGAATCATACCTGCTTTCACCCCTTGTTGATTGGATGCCACGAAATGCAGTGGGGGCACGGTATCTGCCATTTATGCTGGGTTCTATTTCAGTTATTGGATTCCTGTACATTGCGAGACGGTCCCTGCAGAAAGATAGCCAATGGCTAGCCTATGTCTGCATACTGGTTCCGTCTACATACGTATTGATGTATCAATCGGCTTACATTCCAACAAACTACGCAGTAACCATGACATTCGCATGGATTGTCGTGTTGCTTTTCGATATATGCCAAAAACATGCTCGTCCTAACTTTTTAATCTTTGTTGTTGGCTTGCTCGGTGGACTTGCATTCAGTACGCATATCCTATCGATTGCCTATGTGTTTCCTGCCTTTTTGTTCTTATGTCTGGGTGGCAACATCAGCTACATCGGAGTGCGTACTGTATGCCTGTCAACGGGGGCAGTGATAGGGCTATTGCCCTTTTTATCATCATTAATTATTTACCCGAAAGCATATCATGCAGTATCAGAACTTATCCCATTGAATAAAATTCTTTATAAATTATGGAACCCAGGACTCACCGAGACCCTGCCAGGAGTGCTTGGAATTAATCCAACTTTATTCCCCGATTTTGATGTTTACCTTAATCAACCCCATTTTTTGCGAACTACCATTACTTACGTTTACTTGGCTATCTTAATTTTAGTTATCGCAAACAGAGCGATGTTGTTTGTGCAACGTGTTCGTCTACGCCACTGGCCATCATTCGGGGTACATGATCTGTTTGTTACGGCTACAATCATAGCGATCGTACTCTATGCAATGAATATGCGGGCGCAATCGGAAACTTATCGATATCTATTGATCCCAGCGCTCTATTTCCCCTTTTTACTGGCTTACGCATATTCAATTAGCAAGTTCCATATCAGAGTGGCCATCGGCATGTTTACCATTTTCTTGTTGCTTTTTAATATGACGACCTCAGCAAGGATAATCCGTATATGGGGTTTACCGCATTTTCCAGGAGAGATTGCAAAGACTCCACCCATCACCGAACTGATTGAGATCCTTAAAAGAGACAGTATAGACAGATGTTATGCAACATTTTGGTTGGCCTATCGGATTACATACGAGACAGACGAGGCAATCATATGCTCAGCCCCATATAATGAACGTTTTTTAGGTTGGCCGGAACCTTACAAGCAATTGGTTGACCAGTCACAGAAAGCCCCGTATGTTCTGTCAACCGGATTTGACACACGACTACCAATCGCCACTTTTGAACAGCATATGGCGAAATACAATGTGTCTTACGAAAAAAGGAAAGTAGGCGCGTTCACTCTATACGAAAATTTTCTCCATAAACCCTCAACGCATGATATAACTGTGGCGACAACTGACTATACGCTTTCGGGGTCTCATAACGCATCAGCTCTCTCAAATTTGAGTGACTCCAATGAAAACAGTGTCTGGAATAGTGGTATTAGCCAACAAACAGGGATGTGGCTACAGGCTGACTTCAAGGACAAAATAGAAATACAAAGGGTAACTTTGGTTTATCCTTTTCCCTACCCAAGGATCCCGGATGATTATGCCGCCAAGACAATCAGGATCTATGGCAATATCGACAACTCGTGGACCATTTTGGCTGATAACATTGAACATCAATTTGATAGGATACGTGTTAAAAATGGTCGCCCCATTTATGGTGGCGCCCATCAGACAATATGGTTTAATCCAGTCTTGGTGAATGCCATCAAGGTCGAGATCATTGTGCCCAGGGCTGGGAAGACCTGGAATCTAGGGACGCTTGAATTCGGCGCGCATAGCGTTAAGCCCAGACAAAGCCAGGAAAAAATGAGGTCAGATCAAAATGGCCCTTACTTTAAACCCAACACACTGTTATCCCGGCTTGTGCCGGAATAACAAGTCCAGTGGCTGAATGGGATCTTGCTTAAGTGGGTGCCATTCGGGTCATACCACATATGGTTACTTCAATAAGTATGAGAAGACATGTGCGGAGAAACTCAGTCCTATTTCAGGTGCAAGCAAGTACTGTGGTTTTTTGTATACGCCGTTAAATTGGATTTAAACCCCACCATCAAGACCTTCGGTTGAGAAAGCCGTATAGTCCAGGCCATCATTTTGGTGGCATATTATGTCTTTGCAAGCTGATGCGTTATTTGTATGACTCTGTTTCAATTAATGCAGGGATCACTTTTCCATTCATTAAAACCACGTAAATTTGGTACTTAGGTTTTTTATCGTTATTGGTTTTAATTTTAACCAGGTAGTGCCAATAATATTCATGCCGTGATATTTTTCTTAGTTCTACTTCCTTGACTGATTTCGGTAACAAGTGATCACGGTTTGTTTTATATAGATTTTTAATAGATTGAATAGCCTTGTTTACGGATAAAGGTGGCGCTTCTGTTAATGGGTGCCACAGGGGGTAATTCTCAATATCGGCTTCATTTATAAATGCAACTAGCTTGACATCATCAAATTGTTCAATAATTTCTATTGATGGTTGAAACGATTGCGCATTTACGCTAAAAATTGACAGAAGCAGTAATAGCCATCTATTATTCATATAACATTATCTCCAGTTAGAAGGTTTGTTTGATGTGGGTAACAGTATTAAAACCCAAGGGGCCAGATTGCCTGAAACACCTTAACTCACGGGGTTATTCCATTTCAAGTAAACTGATCCTTAAGTCCTATAATTTTATAGCCTTCCTCTCGAAGACCTTCAATGTGAATTCACATGACTTCGCGCATATTTTTGCGTCTATACGAGTTTCCCAACGAATTTACCAGCGATTTACACTGACACAATGACTTGAATCTAAACCTAAATACGGGCTTTATTCCCTCTGTAGATTGACGTCAGTAGCCAGCACCGATTATTCGGATCACGCTATGGCGATATAGCCGTATCTTTATATGGATAATACTTGGTGTTCCTGAAGGGGCTGGGATAGTTTTCAGTGCGTATTTACGCCCTGTGATTTTTCGGTCGGCCTGTTTTACGAGGCCGAGCCTGCTATCGCGCTGTTCACCAGCCATACGACTGCGGTGTTCAGCCCAATGAATAACAGGCTCATTGCGATGCTCATCCATACACGGGTCCGGGTGTCCGCCAGAACTTGCTTGGCCTGGGGCTTCCAGCGCACCTATCTTCTGCTCTTCCTCGGCAAGTCTAATTCCCTTGACGGCCATCTGTCCCTCCTAACGCAGTAGTATTTTTTGCTCGGTCTTACCTTTTTAACAATGATGGGGGCGCCCTCTTCCTCGGCCTCACTGGCCACCTTCAACAAGGCCACCGCCTTACGCAGCAACTCAGCCTTGGATGACGCATTGAAGTGTATCTTCAGTTCCTCCAGGGCTTTTCCATTTTTTCATCGATATTAAACGTGGTTACAGGCATGGTGCGTCTCCGGAACAGGAACAACAGATTAGATTGACATATATAAAATATATATAGATTCTATATATGTCAATCCTAAGGAATCTCTGAT